>NZ_JBQSVL010000102.1:0-7478 GCF_052376215.1 Psychrobacter sp. AOP7-B1-24 | reverse complement strand
CAGTTATTGGCCTTTGGTACGTTCCCTTGGGAGCTCGTAAAAGATGAGTCGGCAGCAGGCTTAAACTTATTTATTCAGACTTACTCAGCATTCTTAGGCCCTTTATTTGCCATCTTGGTAGTGGATTATTACTTCCTGCGTAAGCAAAAACTGGATATAGATAAACTTTATGATGAAAATGGTCCTTATAAAGGTGTCAATATGGCCGCAGTGATTGCTATGGCTGTAGGTATTGTCGTTGCATTAATTTTTTCTAGTGTCTCTTGGTATGCCAGCTTGATTCCAGCTGGGGCTATCTATTGGGTATTAATGCTCAAAATGCCTGCCGCGCAGCGTTTTATGTCGTAAAATATAGAAGATACTACATGCTCAAAGATAAAAGCCTGTTTATCCATAAGATAGACAGGCTTTTACTGATTAGAAAAGGCAAACTAAGTTGGAGAGAGGCTAGAAAAACTTATATCAGCACTGCCTATTCAAAAACTCCTGTCTGTTAAAAAACGGATGATAACCAAAGTCGTAACTTTAATGACCAAAGCGGCTGAATGCCCGTTAGCCCTTGCGTCATCTCACCGTCTTTTAGAACGACATAAGAAGGTGTCACTTGTCCTTGCCAGTCATCGAAGATAAGACCTTCTTGATCGTTTATCGTCGTAAAAGCAAAGTCTTTTTCAGTCAAGTAATTCTGCAACTCTTGGTTTGATCCTGATTGGACAGCGATAGTCACGACAGAATAATCATTTGCTGCTGCTAGTTTATTAATAGTTGGAGAGGTGAAGCTACAGACTGAACACCAAGTACCCCAAAAGTATACCAGTGTTGGCTGCTCGTGACTCAGCGCGGCTAAGTCAACGGCTTGTCCTTGATAGTCTGTTAGTTGCAACTGCGGATTGGCTGGCATGACAGGTTGTCGCCACCAGTTGACCGCAGTATAAATCACAGCAAACATCAGACCATATATCATTATCGTCTTAATGGCTGAAATTATCTTTTGCTTTGGCCGCTTCTTTGATTTCACTTCTGTTTGCTCAATATCAGTGGTCATATCATCCGCTTTTTAGTTTGCATATTTTTGTCAAATGATGGTTTATCTTGATTGCCTATATTACTTTGACTATCTAGATAGTCATTACATAAACAGTAGAGAGTAGATAAAAATAAACGGCTGAAAATTAGCCGTTTATTTACAAAGCCTACTACAAGTGTGCCATGTCAATCTGTTACGGTTTTTTTGCTCGATTTTGCAAAGGGTCACCGATAAGCACACTACCTGAGTTTTCACGGCGTTCCTCATCGGTCAGCTTGCTTGCTGGAATCTTGGCTTTCTTTTTCCACTTTAAGCTGAATAAATCGTCACGGCGGTCAATCAAATTGTGTACTGAGCCTTCGTTGCGTACGTGAATAAGTTTATCTAGATTCAAATCGGAGAAGAATACCATTTCGGTATTGGCTGTGGTTTCAGCCATGATTGCATCATGTGGAAACGCAAAGTCTGATGGTGAAAAAATAGATGACTGGGCGTATTGAATGTCTAGGCTTTCAACTTGTGGTAAGTTCCCGACTGAGCCACAAATCATCACATAGCACTCGTTTTCAATAGCACGTGCTTGCGCGCAGTGACGCACACGTAGATAACCATTTTGGGTATCTGTCCAGAAAGGCACGAATAGAATGTCCATATCATCTAATGCCATCAGACGAGCAAGTTCAGGAAACTCGACATCATAACAAATCAAGATGCCGATGCGTCCAGCGTCTGTGTCAAACACTTTGACTTCGTCACCACCTTCAATGACCCAAGCGCTACGTTCATGTGGGGTAATGTGGATTTTGCGTTGTTCTTCAACCGTACCGTCACGGCGGCATAGATAGCTGACATTGTATAAAGTGTCTTCTTCATCCAACAGTGGCATAGAGCCTGTGATGACGTTGACGTTATAGCTGACTGCTAAATGCGATATCTCATTTTTGAACCATTCAGTGTAACCAGCCAAAAAGCGAATGGCGACGTTTTGGTCTGTCGATTCACATAAACCCATTAATGGTGCATTAAAAAATTCTGGCAAGCAAGCAAAGTCAGAGTTGTAATCAGCCATGATATCAACAAAGAATTCAACCTGTTGTAGCAGCTCCTCAGGTGATTCAACTTCTCGCATTTGCCATTGAATACCGCCAATCCGCACTTCAGACTTACGTGTATTTGGCTTATAGTCTTTTGGCTCATAATAAATATTAGCCCACTCAAGCAGGGTAGCAAAACCTTTAGATTGTGCGTCATCTGGTAGATAAGCAGTCAAAATACGTTTGACGATAAAGCCATTGGATAACTGAAAAGACAGAGCAGAGTCATGAATTTCACGTGCCGCCACGGCATCAATATAGTCACCAGGTGTGAGATCTTGATGATTATGATAGTTAGGAATACGGCCACCAGCCAAAATAGCACGGAAGTTCAACTGACGACACAGCTCTTTGCGTGCATCATATAATCGGCGTCCCAAGCGATAGCCACGATATTCTGGGTCAATCAAAGCATCTAGACCATAGATCGCATCGCCTTCGGGGTTGTCTCTAATGATTTCTTTATGACCAATCAAATCATCGTAAGTATGCGGGTTAGAAAATTTGGCATAATCTACGCGCATAGAAAGGACGATACCGATCAGTTGATCATGGTCAAATAAGGCAATCTGACCTTCAGGAAAGGCATCAATTAACGTGTGAATAGTGGTCTTTGACCATGCACCACCTAAGTTAACATAGACACGATCCATCAGTTCTTTGAGTTGTGGATAGTCTTTTTTCTTGATTTCTGCAATGGTTAAATGAAAGTCATCTATTTTTTCAATTTTGCTCATAATGTTCCTATTTTAGATCTTCATTGGTTATGGATATTGGGGTGGTTCTTTATTTTTATTATCCTCTCTAAAATGAGGATAAGCCCTAGAAAGTATGGGGTAGACCAGTGGTCATGCTAATAAGTTTTTATATAAAAAAGTGATAAAAACATTTCAATCACAAAACATTAGCGTTACAATAATTTATCATTGTATTTACAATAAGTTATGAAATTATTTTATTTGATTTAGCCTGTTGGTTTAGGTAGTGCTAAAGTGACTTTTAGATTTAATTTCGCTGAAAAAGTGAATAAAAAAGCCATCAAGTTTCGCTGGAAATGGATATTTACAGCAGCTTTTGGGTAATGTCTAGGAATAACGTTCATATTGAGCCAATATTACGCTTAAATATCATTTTTTAGTAGTCTAGGTTGTGTCCTCATTTTAAAAATGGTAATAAAAATGAGATAAATTGCAGTCGAACAAGGAAAATAGTGCAGATAATATCGAGATATTGGCAAGCTACTTGACGCAGTTTGGCAGGATTTAGCCACTTTTAACCCATTTAAATGACTATCGATTGAATTGAGAGCACGCTCCGAGAGACGCCAATTATCATAGCAAGCTCCACAAGCAATGACAGCCTAACGTAGTAATTATTTGCTATGTTTTTGTGAGTCAGTATCTCTTATGTATTCGGGCATCGTTTTATTTTGCTTATTTCATTTAGCCGTATTTAAACGGTTTTTTAGGATTTTTTATTATGCCCCTAAGTCACAACACTAGAGTCAGCACGTGGGATGAGATTGAAGACTCAGCGTTGGTTCAATTGGTCTATGTTAGTAGTCTGACGCTTGTTTCTCGCTTAAGTGCTTCTATATTTGATGAAGTGGAAAGCCATGCACGTAAATATAATCAACAGCATGGTATTACAGGCACACTCTGTTATGGCAGTGGTCACTTTTTGCAATGTATTGAAGGTGAAAAGGCTCACGTATATGCCCTAAAGCAACGTATTTTTGCAGATAGTCGCCATAAAAATGTTGAAGTATTGCTTTTGCATACCATAGAGCATCGTAGCTTTACCGATTGGCGTATGCGTTTGCTGTTTTTAGAACGTTGGTTATGGTCACCAGCGACCAAAAAACAAGCCACGCAATTATCTCCTTATTTGCCATTTGCACCGCATGGTTGGTCAACAGATCGTACCGAACAGTTTTTGCATATCATCAAAACCTTTGACAGCCCGCCACATGTGAAAGCCGCAGGGATTACGTATAATGCACTGGGTAACATGTTTCGCCATATCGCAGCGCCGCACCAAGCATTTTTAGTCATTCAAGGTTTTTTGAGCATATTACTGATCGTTGCATGGATACTACTATATCTATAAAAATATCTATAAATTGTAGGTTTCAAAAGCCATAAAAAAGACGCTAACCTCCATGGATTAGCGTCTTTTTTATTAAGGGTAGGTTAAACGTTTAAGATACTCTCAATATCGTGAGTAATCAGCCCATTACGTATTACATGTCAACAATCTTACCACGATTCATAATATTATTAGGATCAAAGACTTTTTTTACCTCTTGTAAATATTCAATCTCAGTCTCGCTCCGGCTATAGTTTAAGTACGGCTTTTTAGTCATACCCACGCCATGCTCAGCCGAAACCGAACCGCCATATTTTTGTACCGTTTCAAACACGTGTTTATTAACGACCTGACATTCTGCAAAGAAATCATCCTTACTCATGTTTTCAGGCTTTAGAATATTAAGATGTAGATTGCCATCACCGATATGACCGAACCAGCAGACTTCAAAGTCAGGATAGTTACTACTGACAATGTCATCAATCTCAGCGATAAATTCAGGCACATAACTGATGAGTACGGATACGTCGTTTTTATAAGGGGTAAACACTGAGATGGTCTCAGAGATATATTCGCGAAGCTTCCACAGCTCTTCAGCTTGCGCTAAGCTTTGGCTCATGACACCATCGACGACCCAGCCTTGTTCCATACAATGCTCAAATATCGCCATGGCTTTATCCATGATAGGCTCGTATGGCGCTTCAAACTCTAGTAGCGTATAAAACTTGGTACGTGACTCAAATGGCTCTTGTACTTGACCATGTGCCATTAGTTTATCAATCGCGACATCATCGAAAAATTCAAAAGCAGTTAAGTCAATCTTCGCTTGAAAGGCGGAGAGTACATTCATCACATCGTTAAAGCTGTCCATGCCTAGCACCATGACGTTTAAGTCTTGTGGCTGACGCTCAAGCTTGATTTGTGCATGAGTAACGAGACCAAGTGTGCCTTCACTACCGATAAACAGTTGGCGTAAATCATAACCCGTGGCGTTTTTTACCATACCGCGGTTAAGATGCAAAATATCACCCTTACCTGTAACAACGGTCAGTCCCATAATCCATTGACGGGTCATGCCATAGCGAATCACTTTAATACCACCAGCGTTGGTGCCGATGTTGCCACCGATTTGACTAGAGCCTGCTGAGGCAAAGTCGACAGGGTAGTACAGATCTTTAGACTCTGCAAACTCTTGCAATTGCTGAGTGACGACACCTGCCTCGATTTCGACCATGCGATCGGCAGGATAAAACTGTCCGATATGATTCATTTTATCCATGCTGACCACAATCTCGCCATTGGCAGCGACCGCGCCAGCAGATAGACCAGTACGACCACCACTTGGTGTCAATACCACATTGTGCTCATTGGCAAGTAATACAATAGATTGTACTTGCTCAGTGGTTTTTGGAAAGACAATCGCAGCAGCGGCAGGCGCAAAGTGCTTGGTCCAGTCTTTGCCCCAATGCTCTAAACTTTCAGAATCGGTTTTGATTTGGCTGGCATCAAACTGATGGCTATCAGTGAGCGTACTTAAAATAGTTTGGACAGCGGCGGTATGTGTCTCAGATGTGCTTTGGCTAGATAAAGAAGTCATGGTCAAATCTCGGTATAAACGTAAGCGCTATGTATAAATAGTACTATTATATCGCTAAATGGATACCAACGTACCTGTATAGGTATGCTGATGTGATTAGTGTTATATAAATAGAAGTTGGTTACGGTGGTATTGGTAGGGTGATATGATGGCACGGGCGAACATGTGCGTAAATAGTAAACAAACAATTTAATAAACATTATAGGATATGAATTACTATAGCATAAAAAAAATTCAGTCTAGATAATCAATAATTCATCTAATCTGCTAACATCAGCATCGAATTTTGTGTAAGATATCTATACTGTTTTCGTTTCCTCCCTCAGAGGTTATCCTTCAGATAATTTTATAAGACAATTATAGGACAGTTCCCACATGGCGTTATCACTACAAAAAGACAAAATCCGGTTTTTATTGCTTGAAGGCCTACATGCCAATGCGTTAAAAGTATTGGAAGGTGCGGGCTATAACAATATCGAAAATATCAGTCACGCTTTAGATGAAGACGAGCTGATTGAAAAAATCAAAGATGCTCACTTCATCGGTATTCGTTCGCGTACGCAACTGACCCGCGAAGTGCTTGAGCACGCGCATAAGCTGATCGGTATTGGCTGTTTTTGTATCGGTACCAATCAAGTAGATTTAGATGCAGCACGTGATTTGGGTATTCCAGTGTTTAACGCGCCATTCTCGAACACACGTTCGGTGGCTGAGCTGGTATTGGCTGAAGCCATTATGCTATATCGCGGTATTCCTGAAAAGAACGCTACTGTACATCGCGGTGGCTGGGGTAAGTCTGCAACTAACTCACATGAAGTGCGTGGCAAAACCATCGGTATCGTCGGTTATGGTTCTATTGGCTCACAGCTATCTGTATTGGCAGAAAGCTTCGGTATGAAAGTTATTTATCATGATGCCGTGACTAAATTGCCACTAGGTAATGCCGTGCAGGTGGGTAGCTTAGAAGAGTTATTATCAACTGCTGATATCGTGACATTGCATGTGCCTGATGTACCAAGCACCCGCTATATGATGAAAGCTGAGCAGTTTGCTCAAATGAAAGAAGGCAGCTACTTTATCAATGCCGCACGCGGTACTTGTGTAGATATTGATGATCTTGCTGCTGTACTAGAGTCAGGCAAATTATTGGGTGCAGCCATTGATGTGTTCCCAAAAGAGCCAAAATCTGCTGATCAAGAGTTTGAATCACCATTGCGTAAGTTTGATAACGTGATTTTGACACCACATATCGGTGGCTCAACCCAAGAAGCGCAGGCTAACATTGGGCTAGAAGTAGCAGACAAGTTTGTTAGATACTCTGATCAAGGTGATACAGCGACTGCCGTCAACTTCCCAGAAGTTTCTATTCCATTCAAAGAGCACTCGCATCGTCTACTGCATATCCATAAAAACGTGCCAGGCGTCCTTTCACAAATTAACCGCTTGTTTGCTGAAGCGCATATCAACATTTTAGCGCAAAGCTTAATGACTGAAGGTGATGTTGGTTATCTGGTGATGGATGTGGATTATAACGATTCAAGTGCTGCACTAGATCAATTAAAAGACGTAGAAGAAACCATTCGCGTACGTATCTTGTTCTAAAGCTAGCGTTACTTGGCTTTAAGTAAATACCAAAAAAGAGAGGCTCTATTGATTAGAGCCTCTCTTTTTT
>NZ_JBQSVL010000101.1:0-7649 GCF_052376215.1 Psychrobacter sp. AOP7-B1-24 | reverse complement strand
GGCATATAGCCTGTCAGGGTGCATGGGCAGCACGGTGTTGGTCAAGCGTAACATGGTAGTGTTCCTATTCTTAGGGCAATATCATTCAAAGGTAATGTTATTCGGCGAGCGTAAACTCAATACGGCGGTTACGGGTTCGCCCTTCTTCATTATCGTTACTAGCGATAGGGTCTGTGTCACCTTTACCTGTGTAGATATAATCTTGGTGACAGGTTTGTCACCAAGATTATATCTACGGATTTGACAGTAGGAGTTAAGCTTAATCATGTTCAATTGTTAACTGATTGTCAGCGTCATTAACATTTTTAGGTTACATTCTGCTATATCATATTTAGTTCTATTTGCACCCCAAAGTTCAAATAAGACACCGTCATGGCGAATATAAGTATGTATAGTTTCATTATCACTCAACATTTCATTACTCCTAACTTTAGCCATATATTGCTGATAAAGCTGATCTAGTATTGCAGCAGCTTTATCATGATCATCAATCACTAAATCAATAATCTCCGTCATAGCAAAATTTTCTTGATCCAATAGTTGATGTCCATATTTATTTCTTTCATCAATATCTAAGGGAAAGTAAGCAATGTTAGTTATGCTTTCTGATTTCGAAAAACCACCATCACCTTGGATTTGAAGAAAACCGTTAACTTTCTCCAGTAAAAAATCACGTTCAAAGTGATTAGAATAACTTACTTTTTCCCATAAAGGAGATGCTTCCAATCTTTCGATAAATAGCTCTTTCGGTATGACATCAATAGGAGTCTCTCTGCGCACTCCTGTATCAGGCAGTTCCGGTGGATTATCATATTCGGGTGGTTCATAGCATATTACTGGTTTGTTATTATTGACAGGTTCATTTATTATTGCCTGTTCACCATCTTGCAGTAGTGCTGGCTCACTAGCCATGACTTTTGAAATACTTGCGGTTGTACAACTTGCTAATGACAGTGACATTGCTATAAAAATAAGTTTAACCACGAAACACACCTAATTAATTGTCAAGCCTGTTAACATAGCCAAGTTGCACTCTTTGATATAATGACTGGTTCGGTTCATGCCCCAAAGCTCAAACAATATATTGTTATAACGAATATAAGTATGTAAGGTTTCATTGTCACTTAGGATTTCGTTGTTTTCTACTTTGACTGAATATTGCTGATAAAGCTGATTCAGTATTGCAGCAGCTTTATCGTGATCATTAATGACTATATTGATAATTTCTGTCATAGCACTTTTTTCTTGATCCAATAGCTGATGTCCATACTTGTTTCTTTGTTTTACGTTTAAAGGTGAATAAGCAATTTTAGTTATTTTTTCTGACTTCGAAAAACTACCATCACCTTGGATTTGAAGAAAGCCATTTATCTCGCTTAACGAAAAATCACTTTTGAAAGAGTTAACGTGGCTTACTTTACTCCACAAAGAAGAGGCTTCTAACCTTTCAATAAACAGCTCTTTCGGTAAGACATCAATAGGAGTCTCTCTCAATACATCTATTTCAGGTAATGCAGGTAGGCTATCGTATTCTGATGGTTCATAACATATTATTGGTTTATCTGGCTTTATAGGTTCATTTATTATTGTCTGTTCATTAGCTTGCAGTAGTGCTGGCTCACTAGCCATGACTTTTGGAGTACTTAAGCTTGTACAGCTTGCTAATGAGAGTGACATTGCTACAAAAATAAGTTTAACCACGAAATACACCTAATTAATTGTTAAGCCTGTTAAAAGAGTTAAGTTTATCTGTACGGATTTAAAGGCAGGGGTCAAAACTTTTATTATTCAAGCTGATATAAATAATCAGTAGTGACTGGCTTATTTAGACGTTCTCCTTTCATATTTATCAAAAACGTTTCATCATCTTTGATAACCTGAGCTTCTCCATCTCTGAATCTATCAGTGTCATCATATATAAATGGAATAACGACTTCACCTTTTTTATTAATAAATCCCCATTTGTTATTTAGTTCAACATTCGCTAAACCTTCGTTAAAATCATAGCCTTCATCATATTGACACTCAATCACTTCTACAAACTGCTCGTTGATAAAGCCGCGCTTACCATTTCTTTGTACTGAGGCAAACCCTTCATTGAACATATCTATATTTTCATACTCAAAAGGCAGTAGAACTTCACCTTTTGTATTTATTAGCCCCCATTTATTATTTAATTGAACGTCTGCCAATCCTTCATAAAAGTGAGAGGATCGTTCATATAAAAAATCTACAATGACGTTTCCTTGACGATCTATATAGCCCCATTTACCATTTTTTTGCACTCTAGAATAACCTTCAGCAAAACTTCCTGCAAATGAGTACTCAGGTGCAATGACAACTTTTCCATGGTACTTATAGCCCCATTTACCTTCAGACTCAAAAGGTTTGAAATCATAATCATCTATTATGGATGGATCCAATGGGGAGTTGTATAGATATATTGACTTATCGTTTGATGTGGTCTCAGGGCTATTTTTTTCTACACTCAAAACTTGGTTTGCGTCCAATGAGTGATTAATGTTTAGTTTTGTATCATCTATGGTGCAGCCACAAAAGATAAGCGTGGAGGCTAATAAAATCAAATTTTTCATAATAAATTATCCACAGTTACAACGTCCTTTGTTATGTAAAAAATACAACTAATGAATTTTTAGGCTACTCAACATATCAAACCTACAGTGTTCAAGTTCATGAGTAGTATTTCGCCCCCACAGCTCAAAGAGCAAACCATTAAAGCGAACATAAGAAAAGTAGATATCAGTATCTTTTAACTTAATATCGTTTTTCACTTGATAAAATAGCTGTGTTTTAGGTTTAGTTATGAATGTGATATAGGGGATGATGGTGGTGATGTCATTGTTACTTATGTATAAGTATAAAAAGCTACCCGAAAATGGTTTGAAGTAAAAGCAGTCCAAATTAGTCTTATCTATGATCAAGTGGTCAAATGAACCATTTTAATTACTGCTTGGATAGTTTGGAATGATGGGATCTTGTTCTAAGACTTAGGATTATATAAAGATATATCAGTTCTGTCATCATCTTCGCAAAAGGTCATCTCTACCATAACGTATTTAGATTGTTTCTGCTGCACAACACATTCTGTATACTTTGTAATCTTTGGACTATCTAACAATTCTTGGAAGAACTGAGGAGGATTATCTGCACCACTTACATCTATCATCTTATAGATAATGTTTTTCTGAAAATTACTAAAAGCTTCAGTAGGTTTTTGAGGTACTGCTACGTAAAATAGTTTGCCAAAATATTGATCCTTTTCTTTCTCAAAAGAATAATGAATAAAAGTATCATCGGAATATTGAACTAAACCATAAAAACTATTAAGGTCTTCATTTATATTTTCTCCCTCAATTTTTTCAACTTGCATATCATCATAGAATGAGGTCTTTAACTTCTCTGTATTTAATTGTGGCAAAGAAAAGCGTGTCTGGGATTGCTTTGCCGGCGTACTTGTTACTCTTGGTTCCAAATCAACTGAAAAATCATTTTCTATTTCATCTATATCTCCATCTATTGCTGGATACTGTTGACTGGTTAATCCGTTATCTGTATTTGAGACGGGGTTGTCAGTACTTTGATTTTGCTCTATGTCTTTGAGTTCAGTTAACTTATTATCACAAGCTATTAGTGAAAAACTTGATAATAAGGTAATAATAGAAAATCTTAATAATTTCATAATTCTTCCTTTATATTCTATAAATACTTGTATCTTTTTGCATTTTATACCATTGATATCTAGTAAATGACATACGCTTATTGCTATTTGCTCTTTTACTAATGGCTTGCCAAGTATAGTCCATTACTTTATCACTGAAACCTTGATGAAAGGTATATGGAGCCTTGGAATCAAATACATGGCGTAGCGTTAAACTATGACCTATTTCATGAACAAGTGTATCGTTATTGGTAGCTGCTTGTGCGAAGATTATAACAATGTTCCCCCACCTAAACTTACCGCTTGATAATTTGTCTCCAGGGGCAAACCCATTAATTCGACTGATATTAAAATCTAAATAAAAAATAAAAGTTCTAAGATTATAAGGGTCGTTTAACTTGATTTTGCGACCAGTCAAACCAATAGGAGCTTGGTCGCCATGATTTATGAAAATTGCTGAAAGCTCTTCTTTAATCATATTCATAAATTTTGAGCGAGCTGCAGACTCTGCCTTTTCGCGTTGCTCAGATGTTAACTTGCTAGCATTTGGTACCTTAGGAACACCGGCTTTAATATTTAATAAAAATTTAAGAACTCTTTTATTATTTTTATTTTTTGATAGTTTATTTAAGTCGAGCTTTGTTTCTGCTACTGGTTCCGCTCTTATTAAAGCTTGATTAAAAGACTTTAATTTTAAATAATTTTGAAAATCATTCGATTTTTTAATATTTTGTCCTGATGAAGAAGTTACATCTACAAAGACTAAATCTGCTTTGTAAGTAATATTGTTTTTATGCACCATTAACTCACCAACGAGAGCTTCGCAACTATTTGAAACAGCGTAAACAGCAATACTTACGTGTTCTTTCAATAATTCATTTTTAACACCCCTAATTAATACAGCTCTTTTACTAATATAATCGTTTCTGGTTTTACCTTTAGTATCATTTACAGTTGTTACTGTACGACCTTTGGCGAGAATCTTAGCTATTGGTATAGTTTTAGGGGAAATGGTCAACTTCTCAGGAGCTGACGATTCAAACCTCAACGTTTTAAACTTACTTGCGCTCAATGATGAGGTGTTGCCAATCAATTGCTGTAGTTCTAAGTCAAGTTGGATACCATGAGAGTGCATATCTGAGCCACCTTTATATTTCGCAGTGGTCGTATCTGGAAATATGACTAGCCAAGCAGGTAGATAGTCTTTACTTTTTAATTGTTTAGACAGCTTAGCACTTTGCAAGTAAATATTATTAAATTTCGCTATAGAGTCTTTGTACAACTTTTCCCGCGTGTAGACCATCTTTTTACTAAGCTTTTTAGTAACCTCTTCTATAGGATACCTATCAGCATCTCTTGGGTAATCAAACCCATAGCGTCCAGCCATATCTTTTGGCTGTCTAAAATGTACAGTAAACGGTGCGACATCAGATATCGTACATTCAACCGTATAGTCTTTACCGTTTGACGCCCTACCTCCGCTAGTTGGTAAATTATTCGCCATATTTTATGCCCTCAATCTGTAGATGAACATTAAAACCATCAGGAGTACTAGAATAGTAAGTCTCAGTATGACCGTCGTTATCCGTTATCCCTTCAAATTTTTCATCTGTATTTTCATTAGTTATTATGTACGGCGTGTAGCTATAAGGAACTTCATCATCGTTCTTTAGATGAAACCGCAAGCGATACGCCGTCGGAGTAGTCGGCAACCCCGCCAGTCCCTGTCCATCCATCCCGCCACCATCGCGACTATGCTTACCAGCCTTTTCCGTAAACTGCATCGCCGCAATCGTAATATCACCGCCATCTAATGTGATACTTGCACCGCCCGCCGTCAGCGTAATCTTATTCGTTGCTACCACTTCAACTTCCTTGGTCGAAGATGACATATTCACATCTTGCTTTGCTGTCGCTTCAAGCTTCCCTGTATGCGCTGACAGCATAATATTGTCTTTACCATTGGTCATACTGAACTGACCATCAGCAACCACTGCCAAAGACTCACTACTGACCTGATGATGCCCATCACCACTACTCACCATCATATCTTGCTGAGAGGTCGTTATCATCTCACCCATAGATCGTTGAATCAGCGTCTCGTCACTGACATAGCTCGTATCAGCAGCGCCATCGATCAGCGTATAGGGCGCTTGTTGATGGGTTTTGGTTTGCTGCTCCTCTGCGATAGTTTCTAACTGCGTCTTAATCGCTTTATGGTCATTGACCTGACGTCCCAGTCCCGTTGCTAACTGCGTTAAACGCGCCGCTAGGTGCTGTCCGCCAAGACCAGTTTGGGTGAGGGTCGGGGTATGCTGTTGATAATTGTGCTCTTGGACTTGCGCGTGGGTCTGCGGCTGAGTTGATAGAACAAGTGCTTCGCCAGATTTGATACTGATTTGGGCATTGGTAGTGGCGCTGATGCCTTGAAGCTACTTAACAATTATTTTTATTCTAATTCTGGATTATATAAAGCTAGTACTGTTGCATCATCTTCTTCGCAAGAGGTAAGATCTATCACACCGTATTTAGCTTGTTTAAGTTGCACAGTACATCCTGTGTATTTTGTAATTTTAGGGCTATTTATTAACTCTTGAAAGAATTGTTGAGGATTTTCTATACTACTTATCTCTAACATTTTGTATATTAAATTCATATGTAATTTACTAAATTCTTCATTTGATTTATAGTCACTAGATAATGTATATGTTTTACCAAAGTACCCTTCTGTATCTTTAATGAAAGAGTAATCAAAATCAATGCCATCTATATATTGGATATATCCTCGAAATAGATATTTATTTTCATCTAATTGCTTTCCTTTAATTAAGTTGCTATCAATTTCTCTGTATAAATAATTCTTTATTTCTTGAGCCCTCGATTCGGGAAAATAAAAGGGCTTATGTGGTTGACTAACTGGTGTTTTTATTATTCTTGGCTCCCAGTCAACTGAAGGTTCTGATATAACTATATCTGCTTCGATTACTCTCAAAGCATCTTCCTTTATTTTTTCTTCTTCTATAATATGCTTTAAGTTATCAGTATTTTCGTCCTTAGTATTATCGTTTGTTGAAAAGGCGTCACAAGATATCAATAAAATACTTAACATAGGTACTAATAATAAAATTTTCATAAAAACCCTTATAACTTATAGGTGCTTGTGTCATTCTGCATTTTATACCACTGATATCTTGGAAACAAAATTCGTTTGTTTTTATTCTTAGCATTCCTTTTTCCACGATACCAAGTGTAGTCCATTACCTTATTGCTATAACCTTGATAAAATCGATATGGAGCTTTAGAGTCAAAGACATGGCGGAGTGTTAAGCTATGACCTATTTCGTGAACCAATGTATCTTTGTTTGTATTAGCTTGCTTAAAAATTATAATAATATTGCCCCATTGGAATTTACCTCCTACTACATCACCTGGAGCAAAACCGTTTATTCTTCCAGCCTCTAAGTCTGTATTAAAGATAAAAGTCTTTGGGTTTTTCGCATCATTTAGTTTAATTCTATTACCATTTGCGTCGGTATGAATGTGTTTACCGTAAGATTCGTAAATGTCTATAAATTCTTTTTTAATGATATCAAGGAATTTATTCAGAGCATCACGAGCATTTAGACTTGGATCCTTTTTTTGAATTCCAGCAACCCCAGCTCTATAGGTTGCCAAGAAACTTAGAACTTTCGGTTGACTGATTAGATGTAGCTTAAAAGTCGACTGTACTACCTTTTCCGCTCTTATTAAAGCTTGATTAAATGATAAAAACTTTAAATAGTATTCAATATCGCTTGCAGAGTTAACGTTAGAGTTTGATGAAGAAGTCACATCTACAAATACAAGATCCGCTTTATAAGTGACATTATTTTTGTGCACCATTAGTTCGCCAACCAAAGCTTTGCACTTGTCTGAAACAGCATACACAGCGATGCTTTCATTTTGAGTTAGTAATTGATTTTTAACACCT
>NZ_JBQSVL010000100.1:0-7685 GCF_052376215.1 Psychrobacter sp. AOP7-B1-24 | reverse complement strand
GCACCGTCAAGGTAACAACACTAAAGGATTTGCAGATTTTCATCTGTGAGTCCTTTAGGGTGAGTGTTCCCTGATTTCAGAACCCAGCCAAACCAAGAGCATAAGAACAACTTAGGCTCAGTCAAGTGTTATATAGCCCACTAGGCTATATAACATAAGAGATTGAAGAAAAATTTAAGTTAAGATAATAATAGCAAAAAAAAAAAAAAGCACTCAATCAGCAGAGTGAGTGTCGAGATCGTTGATTAAAAAACTAAGGTGAAAAGATAAGTAAGCCTGAACCCTTGAAAATAAAGGGCTATAGCTTAAATGAACTTATTTTATTTTAAAGACAACTAATTTAAAAAAATGTTCATTATCTTGAAAAACTGGGCTGCGGCTTAAATTTTTAGCCAAAAAAAAACAAATTATATTCTTTAAAAGTAACCACTATTAGTAAGACTCCCCTTCCCCTGAATCCTTGAAAGTAAAGGGCTACAGCTTGAATTTCTAGCTAACTACAACATTTAATATTCTTAAAAAAAACAAATTATATTTAAAAAAACGTCAAAAAAAAGTGTTTTAGTTGGTCTAAATTAGTAAGCATCTGATGACCAGTAAATCGCTGATAGAGTGAATTGATCTGTCTCAGCATTTTTTATGTACGCCAAGCCTTTATTTTGAAGGTCTGCATGAAAACTGTTCATAGCATCCCCCCAAATTTCAGCATAGTTATTGGCTAGTTGGATCAATTCATCGCCAGTGAAGTTACCTCGATAGTCCACCTCACCATTTGAGGTATAAGATTCCATTCTATTGTCACGGTTGTTAGTCCATTCGGGAATTTTTATTCTGTCATTATTTCCCTTTGTCGAAATAAAATAATCATACGCCATGATTAAAACCCCTCTCAAAATCGCTTCTTAATTCGGTGATAACGTCCTCTAAGCGGTCTAAATCTGTTTTGCGTGTGATGTGCTTACTAATCAAGTTAAGCAGCTGCTCGGCTATCTGTGGGTCATCTTTAGCGAGGGACAACATCATGCCACCGATGATGACTTTTTGACCTGTCTCTAATTTTCTTTGTCTGGTCTTTAATCGGTTCAGCTCGTCTTGTTTGCGGGCTATCTTTTGTTCTATCGTTGGCATAATCTCACCTAGAAAAATTTATGGTCTGTGTTAGTATAACAGTGAATCGGAGTTGTTTCACTTGGCTGTCTTTTTAGACAAGTGCGCACTTACGACTTGTCAAACCCTTACACTTCGTTTCATGGTTTCGACAAGTCCTAAGAGCGTCCTGCGGAGCAAAAGCTAAAATGACCAAATCTCAAAAAAAGGAATAAGAATAATGAGTCTATTTGAAGCATCAAGTTTTGAGAAGTACAAGGAGCTTGCAACCAGTGAACCGATCACGGTTGATCTAACCGCAGACCAACAAGCGGTCATATTAAAGACGCATGACTACGGTTTAAATGCCCTCACCGAGATTGAAGAACGGCTATTATTAGGCATTATGTTCACCCTAAAAAATGAGATACATCCCTAATGGCAATCTATCACGCCACCACCAAGCCGATCAGTCGTAGCAGTGGCAGAAGTGCCACGGCATCGGCTGCTTATCGTGCTGGTACTGAAATCAAGGATGAGCGAACAGGGCTTACCCATGATTATAGTAAGCGTGGGGGCGTTCTTCTTGCCACTGTTTTTGATAAAGACGATAACGAAATTGATAGAAGTGAGTTGTGGAATTTAGCGGAACAAGCCGAGAAGCGAAAAGATGCTAGAACGGCTAGAGAGTGGATAGTTGCTATTCCATCTGAGTTAATGCCCGAATACCCAGAACAGTTAACCGATGATGAAAGGCGAAGTACCGAGCTACTTACTGACTACCAGTTGCGAAAAGAGTTTGCGGAGCATCACGCAAAAGATTTTTCAGGAACTCAAACCGCTTTAGATTTTGGAAAAATGCTATCTAAGAAATATGGCGTTGCAGTTGACGTAGCCATTCATGCTCCCGATGAAGAAGGGAGTAATAAAAATTATCATGCTCACATTATGACCACGACAAGACAAGTCAGCTTGTCAGCTGATGGTCAAGTTGAGTTTGGCGACAAAGCGACCATCGAGCTATCAAATACTAAGCGTAAGACGCTAGGGCTAGGCGCAACAAGCATTGAGATAAAAGAGCTTAGGGCAGAATGGGCGAAGATAGCTAACCAAGCCCTAGAGCGTAAAGGCTTTAATGAGCGCATCGACCACCGCAGCTATGCCGAACGTGGCATCGAGCAGCTACCTACGCAAAAACTAGGATGGAAAGCGTCAGCAATGGAGCGCAGAGGACTAGAAACAGACAGGGGCGACATTAACCGAGCTATCAACGCCGGTAATCTAAAAATAAAGGGTTTAGCGCTAGAAATTCGCATCGATATCAACAAGAGGGAAGAACAAAAAGAAGCTCTAGAGTTTCAGAAGGGCATGGACGCACTCAGAGCCAAGCAACAAGCAGCCAAAGCCTTACAAGCTACCAACACCCCATCGCCACCGCCAAAGCCGCAAATAGAGCCAAATACAGCCCAAGAGATAGACCGTAAGCGCCAACTGCTACAGGACTTCGATAGGGGAATGAGTGAAAAAGCTGAAGAGATGCACAAGCATGAGCTGAAGGAGCTAAGGGAGAAAGCTAAGCCAATGCTGCAAGAAATTAATAAATTAAGGGATAACAAACCCCTGAATCCCTTTAAAACAAAAGCATGGAAGCAAGATTTAGATAAGAATCTAGAGCAATATAACAATCTCAAAACAGCACATGACACCAAACAGGAAAAAGGAATTACCCCAGAGCATAAAGAAATGGCTAGAACGCTTTATTACAAAGCATTCCCTGATAAATATGACAAGCTATACGAGATACAAAAGGACGTTAACTCATACGACCAACAGCAAGAACAGCAAGAGCTACAGCAACGGCAAGCCGAGTTAGCACAAAGACGGCAAGATAGAGAGGTGCAGCAAGCCGATAGGGGCAATGATAGGGATATTAATTACTAACACAGGGGACATGACTATGAGCGAGAAGAGAGAACCAAGTAAATTGACGCTGGACTGGATAGACCAGTCAGCCCTGAACGCCATACAAATGAGCGAGGACGAGGACTTCAGACAGCTAGTAGCGTCAAGAGCAACCAACTGGGGCAAGGGCATACAAAAGAGAGTGGAGCAGAAAATAAGACGCTCACAAGCGCCACACTTAGAAATAAAATAACTAAGAGAGGTTCAAAATGTCTATTTCAGATTCTATCGAAAACTTCCAAGAATACGGTAACGACCCTAAAAACGGCTATATGGACGATGCTTTTTTAGATATTGTTAAGCAGAGACAGCGGCTAGGTAAGGCTTTAACCCAAGAAGAACAAGCGTTTTTGGACAATCACAAAAGCCATGATGATGACTAACTATGGCAGACCACTAGTTGTCATGCTTTAACTATGACAGATTGACGGTTGAGCTAACGCCCTGCGGTTGTTGGATCAAAAGTTAGCCAGAACAGGCGAAAAAGACTGCCTGATCTTGGCTAACTTTTGACCTGAAATTACTGCTAATATCAGCCCTTTTAACATGACAAAGATTGTAATTATTCCTATAGAGTGATTATGTTTGATGAGTGTATCAGCAAGCGTTCAATCTAAATTAACCCTAGTCTGTCCAGCTCAAACATTTATCTCCGTTTCTAATGAGATAAGCTTTAAGTTGAAAATTATAATATTTAGCGTATAAATCCGCTGAAGTATTGAATTGATGCTGCTTATAAGTTTCATATCCATGTGACGTTCCTATTATTGGAACAATATTTTCATCGCTAACGCACCCTCGTTTTATTTCGGGAGTGTAGGGACCACCACTGTAAGTGGCATAAACGTGTAAATCACCCTTCGAAATAGCTTTCAGAGCATCAGCTGTAGGATCTGCACTGTATAGATAATCCAAACTGAATGGTTGTTCTACTTCACTGCTACAAGCCGCTGCTAAGCAAAAAAACAAAAGCGGTATAAGTGATCTAATTACCAAAACCTCCTCCATGTTCTTTGTTTGGATGACGAGCAGTAGAGTTTTTGTATAACTGCCTCATAATAGTATTTTGATGAACTATTGATAGATGGTTATAGAAAAGTTTACCGTGGGTGCTATAGTTTTTTATGTGTCCAAGTTCATGTGCAAGAACCTCTGTTAAGTTAGGTTTATAAACACCTTTACCATCCGCACGATCCGCACGTACAAAGTAAGGATCTTTATCCTGCATATTAATCTCTACTTCCATGATAATCTTATCTACTCTTTCTGTTGGTTTCCAAATTTCCCACCGCTTAGGTTTGTTAATAACTTGAGATGTCATTGATGGTATGGTTTTACCAAATACACCATTACCCTTTCCCAAGGTAACGGCAAGAATTCTATCGTCATTCTGTATTACTGATACTATATATCGACCATGTGAAGTAGATAAAATCTCATCAAAAGCCTTTTGTAAGTCTTTATCTCCTCCAAGGTAAAACTTACTTGTATCTAATTTACTTTCACCTGTACTAGGACCTGCCCAAAGTCCACCATCTTTCAATGCTTGTTCAGTAGACACTTCAACCCAGACCAACAAATCATCATCAGATATTTCCATCTCAGAGCTTTCATCAGACGCTTTTAAGCTAGAGAACACAGCTTCTGGATCAGATTTAGGAAACTGTATAGGCGCTGGTTGCTCAACGCCCATCACCTCAAAACCAGATTCACAGAACGACTGCTGAACCGCAATGAGCTTAGCACCGCAGCTGGTCACATCACCGGCACGGGCAATCGGTGCGCCATCAATGATAAACGAGGCATCCCCTGTCAAAATAGTCGTCACCTTTTTACATTTCTTACAGATGACTTTATCGCCTTTACGCGATATGGGAATACCGTTGTGAGTCGTGTGTGGTGAGCCACTAATCACCTTACCGCCATGAGTTGTCGTCGCGCCTACGGTGATATAAGCTGCCATAGTATCGTCCTAAATATACCTAAGACATAAATTCTAACATGATAGATGGACATAAGTTTATAAAACGGTGAGTAGTACCACTTATTCACTGAGTGAGGTGCTAGATTTGAACATGGTGCCAATAGCAGGTGACAAAGCAACTGCTAAGTTGTGGGCAGAAGAAATGGGGCTAAAAACGTGGCGTTATGTGAGACTGTAGAACGTAGCAAAAATAAGCCCAAAACATGCGCGTTTAGCACGACATAGAGTGTCATTGTTCGCATAAAGGTGGATTATGGTAAATGGAAATAGGGGTGGAAAGTCACCGGCATAAATGAGCCGAAATAGCTAAAAATCTTATCAAACTAAAAAGACCTTCAGGCTACCTGAAGGTCTTTTTTTGTCCTAACAACCTTGAAAGTGCGTCATCAGTTGTTAATGGAACACCCCCTAAATATCTGATTTTAACCGTGGATAATAGTTTTACCTGAACCGCATCATCTAACACGATTTATGGCTAATAACCATAATAAAACCAGACATAGGGAATAGCGCTAAAAACTTAATTCGACGCCTTGCTGATTTCTCACATAACTTAAATTATTAAAGGATTTACACATGAAAAACCTTAAAATACTATCTTTAATTTTAGATATTTTTGCCACAATAGTGGAGATCATATTGCTGATAGATATAACACCGTTTTTATAGAAAAGCACTTTGTATCAGCGGATACAAAGGAGATTATAAGAACGATAAGGAGTATGTATAGCAAGCAGAATGCGAGCATAGTAGACAGCGTGATTTAGGATTTGAACGCTAAAATAGATTCACCTAACCAAAAACATATGATACAATCGTTCTTGTAAAGATTTGGTCTTACATATTCTTTACTAAAAATAATAGAAGGTTAATAAAATGTCTACAAAGAATTTTAATATGCGTTTGGATACTGATACTAAAAAACAGTTAGATAACGTCCTAGCTAGCTATGGATTGACTACGCCTCAAGTTTTTAAGTTATTGGCAAACCAAATTGTTAAAACTCGAAAAGTGCCTTTGTCTTTTGACTGGGTTGAACCTAATATGGAAACTCAGAAGGCTATGCGTGAAGCTCTGAACAGAACAGATTTTACAGAAAGTTATACGCCTGAAGAGCTTCTCAGAACACTATAAGAGCCAAATGATGCGAAAGATAGTTACAGAGAACAAGTTTAAAAGAGATGCAAAAAAGTTAATTACCCATTTGATGACACCTGAATGGGCTGAAGCTATAAATTGCTTATGTAAAGACTTACCCTTACCTGAAAAGTATAGTGACCATGCTCTAGTAGGTGAGTGGAAGGATTTTAGAGACTGTCATATTAAACCTGACGTAGTACTAATATACTTGAAAAAAGATGATGATATTTTACAACTGGTAAGGCTAGGTAGTCATTCAGAACTATTTAGCTAACGCCTTCTACTTATTGGGCCAATACTCGATCTTAAAAGCCACTAGACCAGCACATTTTATCAACTTCGTATTCGTCAATGACGAAATCATCTGGATAATCTTTAAATCCTGGTTTTTCACTTAGAATACTAATGACTTTTTCAGCCTCTTCCTTAGAACTATAAACGCCTAGTAACTTCATTCTTTCAACTAAACCTTCTGCTGAGTGCTCTAGTACATAAACATTTTTCATTTTAACCTCTTTTTTAATTTATTTACTTAAATGATCTATCGCCAAATTTCTGTATTCTACTAAACTCAGTCGACGCACCCTTTTGATAATTATCAGTATTATATTGCTGACGTATAACTCTGTCAGCGAAAGTTTTCCCATCTTCATTAGGGCGTTTACATGGTCTATAAGCTCCTTGTTTTACCCAATCAGGTGCATCGGTAGCTCCTTCTTTACCTTTTTTAGAAGTATCTCGAACTTTATATTCATAACATTTAGGAAATACTTTAGTATTAGGTGCAGCGTAGGCTATAGAAGTAGTTAGAAAAGTAGCCAAAATAGCAGAAACTATTATTTTCATATCCATCCTTCTGGTAAATAATTATTTTAATTTGAAAACTAATAATTACCGATTAAGGTCTACTCTTATATGGTATTTAAGTAAGAATTGTTACCAAAATATTTTCTACATTATTTTTTATAAGATATACACACATAAAATACTTAGCGGATAATATACTTAAAAGTATGGTTTGTCTTTTTGAGGACAAGATTTAATTTAAGCTATGCTTAATAACGCACTCTAGCCCATTATTAAGGTCTGCTTACCCATCCCCAAAAAAATAAACGCCCCTAGCACTTGACGTAGTAGGGGCGTTTATCGTTTAATATTCGTTAATGGTTACAGACGTTTGACGACGACTGTAACGACCAAATAAGCATTCACAGTGCGTTATTTGACCAGCAATTAAGCCCATTAGGGCATATTCTAAGCCAAATCTAGGCTATTTTGCAATCAAATTACCCATATTACTACCGTAAATTACCAATTTTACCCAGTAAAACCGCTTATTTGCTCGTTACTCACGCCCCTCACGACTTGTAACTGTTCCCTTGTAATGGGTGGCAGGCATCAGTGACGACTGCATTGCATGGGTGACAGTAAGCTCTCGACAGGGGGTTCTAGACATATTGAGCAACGCAATGAGTGGTTATATTGTCTTTCGAAGCGGTACATTGGGTAGTAA
>NZ_JBQSVL010000099.1:0-7945 GCF_052376215.1 Psychrobacter sp. AOP7-B1-24 | reverse complement strand
GTATGACCACTAAAACCTTCCGTCATCAGCTTGATTTGCCAAAAGGCGCATGGAAAGTTCTGACATGGGGCGGGTTACGTGGTGGTATCTCCGTTGCTTTAGTCTTGCAACTACCTGTTGGCAACGAGCGTGACATCTTATTGGCACTTACTTATGCTGTGGTGATATTTTCCATACTGATACAGGGTTTAAGCGTTGGCAAAGTCGCTAAAAGCATTCGTACTGACAAAGAAACCTTAGATGCATAGACAATAAATACGCTTCATAAAAAATCCAGCATCAGAAATTTATCTTATGCTGGATTTCTTATAAATACTTCTTAGTTTGACATTCTCTAAAATCACGTCTTGTCGGCGATTTTATATCAAGCCTTTTCGTTTCATATTACGATAAACTACGATAACGATCAGAATATTTGATATCAATATAATCAGCTTAAACCAATCAAATGGACGGGCTATCAGATAGTACAGCTCAATCGGAATAAACACTCCATAACCCAGCACGCCAAACCAGTAGGCCCATGTCTTATCTTGCCATAATCCGTATGCCTCAAAAAACCGTAGACTGGCATAGGCAAAAATCAGTAGAAGAAACACGGTCCAGTTCTTGCTAGCTTGTTGAGCGATGCGTACTGCGCTGTCGATTTGCGGTGCAAATAAATGACCGAAACTTTGCTGCCACGATACGGTGACCATTTTAAACCACGACGCCAGGTTAGTATGCCATACCCATAGTGCACCAGCACCACACAAAGCACCGACACCTTTGACTACTTCGTAGATTGCTACCGCTCTGATAGACTCACTAGAGGTGCTATGCTCTTTATATGGCGAGTTCGTTAAGTCGGTCACACTATCCTTCGACGAGGGCGGTAGACGGTCATCCTGTTGCGGTAAATTAACCAAAGAAAGTCTCCACAACGCGTCCTTGCAACTGCTGATTAAAAAATGGTGTGTTCTTACCGTTTGATAACATCGATTGTGCCGTTACCTGCCATGTTAGATTGGGATCAACCAATACTGCACCACCGATGCTCTCATACTGCTCACTAATTCCAGCAATTTTGGCAGGGTTTAAGCAAATTTTATCTACCAGTTGCTCTAACGTCAGCACGTCATCATGTACCAACTGACATGCTAACGCCATGAATGTATCAAAATTTGAGATACCTGGCGTGCTTTCAGAAAACGGTGCTTTTTTCGCTGTACTGTTCAGTGGCTCATGATGACTACAAATCGCATCAATCGTGCCATCCTTTAGACCACGGCGAATGGCTTGTTGGTCAGTATTACTACGTAGCGGTGGTAGTACATATGCCTGAGCATTGAAGCCTTCTAGATTGTCATCGGTTAAGTACAGTTGGTGCATCGCTACATCACAAGTCACTGGTAGCCCTTTGTCTTTTGCCCAGCGCATCAGCTCTATTGAAGACTTGCAAGACAGCTGGCTGAAGTGAGCTGCTATCCCCGTTTCTTCAACCATCAATAACTGGGTAGACAAGGCAACTGTTTCCGCAATCCATGGAATGCCTTGTAGTCCATGATATGAAGCGATATAACCTTCGTGCGCCACTCCATCTCCAGACAGGCTTGCCTCATCAGGATAAAAGAATACTTTCATGCCAAACGTTGCAGCATACTCTAATGTACGTAATAGCACTAAGTCATTACGAAAAGGTCTGCGCGCATTCGAAACCGCTATACAGCCACCCTTCTTTAATCCTGCAATATTAGATGGACGCTCACCCTCTAGCCCCGCAGTCAACGCGCCCAATACATGCAAATGAATGCCACCATCTTCAAGCGCACGCTCTCGTAATCCCTTGAGTAGTGAGCCATTTTCTAAGATAGGATTGGTATCAGGTGGAATCACCACATGCAAGAATCCATTACCGCGAGCAGCACTACCTTCTGACTCTAACGTGCCATGTTGCTGTTGTCCTGGTTCACGTAGGCGTGCGCACAAATCAACCAAGGGAGGTAAAACCCATGTTTCACGCTCGTTTGTCAACTTTGCTAGCTGAGCTTTTGCTGTCGTTGATAATGACTTTCTAAATACTTCTGGAAGCAGGTCATGCATATGAATATCTGAATTCGTAATGTGGGTCATGAGCGTTATTACCGTATCAATAAAATGAAATAATGAAGAATAAAACAGCGTGGTAAGAGGCTAGTTGCCAGCAGCTTGATGAGCACGCTGACCTGCCATCGCAAGCGAAAGTACGGCCATACGAATAGCAATACCATTATTTACCTGCTTTAAAATCACAGATTGTGCACCGTCAGCCACGCTCGAAGCAATCTCAACACCACGATTCATCGGCCCTGGGTGCATCACTAACGCGTCGGGCTTGGCGAGCGCCACTCGCTCTGGCGTAATACCATAATGCTTATAATACTCACTCGATGAAGCCAATAAGGGTGAGCCAATACGCTCATTCTGAATCCTCAACCCCATAATGACATCGCAGTCAGTCACACATTCATTCATGTCTTCATAGACTTTCACACCAAAACGAGCAATACCTTTAGGCAATAAAGTTCGTGGCGCACAGACTCGAATATCCTTAACGCCTAAAGTTTGTAGTGCACTGATATCAGAGCGTGCCACCCGAGAATGCTTAATATCACCAACGATAGCCACTGACAGCTCTTCAAAAGGACGCGGTGCTTCACGGTGAATCGTCAGCATATCAAGCATGCCTTGCGTTGGATGAGCATGCCAGCCATCACCGCCATTAATAATGGCAATATTAGGAGTTACTTCAGTCGCCATAAAATGAGCAGCGCCTGATGCTGAATGCCGTACCACAAAAATATCCGCAGTCATGGCTTGCAAGTTCCACAACGTATCACGTAGGCTCTCGCCTTTTTTGGTACTAGAGCGTTCTATATCGATATTCAGCACATTGGCACCTAGACGCTTTTCCGCCACTTCAAAAGTCGTGCGTGTACGTGTTGACGGCTCAAAAAATAAATTCATCACCGTACAGCCTTCTAACTCAGGACGGTTGATCAGTTGCCCGTTATCATCAAAAAACGTCTCTGCTTTTGCAATAATTGCTTGCAACTGTTCTTTATTAAGACCTTCCACACCCAAAAAATGACGGATACTACCATCAGTATTGAGCTGAGGACGACTCAATGATGTATTGAGCTTTTGATGAATGGTATTGGGATCGAATTTTGCGTAGTCAGTTGGTGAGATCGTATGTATTGCGCTGCTATCGATAGAATTTGACATAAGGGCGAGTCTTTATTATGGGTTTATGTGAGTCTATATTAATCATTTATTCATTTTTGTTCGAGCATTTATCGTGGATATACATAGATACAAGGACATTCTAATGCTTATTTGCTACAATTTACCCCAATAGCACAAGTCCTATAAAAAAATTATCAGCCTGCTAGGCAATATTAATCGCGCTGTAGCAACTACTGCTGCAAACAAGCTTAGCAAAAACATCAATGAATAATAATACATATAGTGTAGCTGATTTTATGGTCAGGACAAAGAAGCGGTATCGCTATTTGAAATTTTATCAATTCAAAATACGCTGTACGCTGTCTGTTCTTTTACGCTCAATACTCTTTATCAAACTCGTTTATTAGGAAGCTTTATGACGACTTTAGCAAATTATCTAGACAATCATGCCACCACGCCTGCACTCAATGATGTCATTACGACCGTTACTAATGTCGGTAAGACCATTTCGCAACTGCTTAGAAAAGGAGCGTTAGCAGATATCTTAGGCGAAGCTGGCAATCAAAACATCCAAGGTGAAGATCAAAAGAAACTCGACGTACTGGCCAATGACTTATTATTAGATGCCCTAGCAAAAAACACACATTGTGCAGGTGTTGCATCAGAAGAGCTAGACAATGCCACCCCTGCCAATGCGGATGGTAGTTTATTAGTACTGTTCGATCCACTTGATGGCTCATCAAATATTGACATCAATATGGCTGTTGGTACTATTTTTTCCGTCTTACCTTATCAGCGCCAAGGTCAAACTAGCGAAAACAGTGATTTCTTGCAAGCAGGCAATCAACAACTGGCCGCAGGTTATCTATTATATGGTACTTCTACTGTACTAGCGCTGACCATAGCTGACAAAGTCGTGATGTTTAGTTTGGATCCTGATACAGGGGATTATGTGCTCATAGAAGACAATGTGCAAATTGATACTGATACCAGTGAATATGCGATCAATGCTTCAAACTACCGTTATTGGCGTGCGCCGATGCAACAGTATATCGATGAGCTTATCGCTGGTGAAGCGGGCGTACGTGGTCGCGATTTTAATACGCGCTGGGTCGCTGCCATGGTTGGTGACGTGCATCGCATCTTATGCCGCGGTGGTCTATTTACCTATCCGTTTGATACCAAATACGCTCACAAAGCAGGCAAGTTACGGTTGATGTATGAAGCCAATCCAATGAGCTTATTGATTGAGCGTGCTGGTGGCGGTGCAACCGATGCCGTCAATCGTATTTTAGATATTGAACCGACTGATATTCATCAGCGTGTTCCTGTAGTGCTTGGTAGCAAAAATGAAGTTAATTACGTTAAAGACTTACACGTAAATTATTCTGACAAATAACTGAACTAAGCACAGATTTAGCACAACCAGCATAAGACGAAACTGTAGACCTTGTGCTGGTTGTCTACCTGATTCCCTTACTCTTCTCGAAGCGAACCACTATGGTATTAAACCCAACCGAGCTGATCACCTCAGATAAGAACGCGACGGTCAAGCTGGTCAAAGCACTATTGGCACAAGCTCGCCAACGTAAAAAGCATGGTCAAACAGTTGTAGAGGGCGTCCATTTGATAGATGCTGCCCTGCGTAGCGACTATCCGTTTGCTCAGATACTACTGTCTGAATCAGCGCGTAGCCATCCTGAAGTTCAGCAAATATTGACACGTTTGCCTACTTATACGCCTATTTTGACGCTTTCAGATTCGCTCTATGGTAGTATTCGAAGTTTAGGTACCGGTATCGATATTATGGCGGTCATTAACGTCCCTATGCCTAGTCTATCGATGATCAATGAGGACTGCCTAATTCTCAATGACGTGCAAGACAGTGGTAATGTTGGCACGCTACTACGCACAGCAGCAGCTGTTGGTATCAACAATATCCTATGTACCAGCGCAACTGCTCAGGCTTGGTCTCCCAAGACACTACGAGCAGGTATGGGTGCTCAGTTTACACTCACTATCTATGAAGGGTTGAGTACACAAGACATTTTAGAGTATGTGCAGGTGCCATTTTTAGCCACTAGCTCACATACCGATACTTTAATCTATGATCATAATCTATCTGCACCTGTGGCTTGGATTATGGGCCATGAAGGTCAAGGCGTCTGCGATGAGTTAATGCAGTGCGCCACACCCATTGCGCTGCCACAACCCAATGGGCAAGAAAGTCTAAACGTAGCCATCGCAGGCTCTTTATGTCTGTATGAGACCTTGCGTCAAAGAAATTACTCTTAGCATCCATTTATAATTGCTATTAAAACCCAATCTATCAAGCATGAAAAAACCCACTATCAACTGATAGTGGGTTTCTTATTATTCGCCTACTACTGATAATAGTCAAAGAAGTCTAAAACAGATATAAGGCAGCCGACTGCAGATTGTACAAATAGTACCTCTAAGAAGGGTAACGCCGTAGCGGTTTAGTAGTTCTTTGAATATACATTAAACCTTGCTGGTTAGCTCAGGTAATGCATCAAACAAATCAGCTTCTAAAAAGTAATCAGCAACGCTAGCGATAGGTGCTTCTGGGTCATTGTTGATAGCAACGATGACTTTAGAGTCTTTCATACCCGCTAAATGTTGAATAGCGCCTGAAATACCTGCTGCGATATATAGATCTGGTGCAACGATTTTACCTGTTTGACCGACTTGCATATCGTTTGGTACATAGCCTGCATCAACTGCAGCACGTGATGCACCAACAGCAGCACCAAGTTTGTCAGCCAATGGTTCGATATATTTGGTAAAGTTCTCACCATTTGCTAACGCACGACCACCAGAAACCACAATACTGGCTGACGTCAATTCAGGACGATCAGACTTGGCCATTTCTTCATTTACAAAACTTGATTTACCAAGCTCTTTAACCGTATCAAGCGTTTCAACAGTCGCCGTACCACCTTCGCTTGCTACTGGATCAAAGGCTGTAGTACGTACAGTCAATACTACTTTATCTTCGGTAGTCTTAACCGTTGCTGTTGCATTACCTGCATAGATAGGACGCTCAAACGTTTGCGCATCTACCACACCTGAAACTTCAGACAACATGCTTACATCAAGTAAAGCTGCAACGCGTGGCATGAAGTTTTTACCAGTAGTGGTTGCAGCTGCTATGATATGGCTATAATCACCAGCGATATCAGCAACCAATAGCGCTATGTTTCCTGCCAATTGATGCTCATAAGCAGCGTTGTCTGCCAATAGCACTTTAGTTACACCTTCCGCTTTAGCCGCTTCATCAGCCGCTGCTTGTGCAGCACTACCAGCAACCAACACATGGATGTCATCACCCATTTGCTTAGCAGCAGCGATAGTATTCAAAGTTGCCTTTTTTAGACTGGCATTGTCATGTTCTGCATATACCAAAATTGCCATGGTTTTAGTCCTTTATATATTCGTATTATCTATTCATGCGGTTGTTTGTGTACAAAGCTATTTGAACAACTATCATTTAATATGAAATAAAGCATTCAAATTTATAGCCTTGTACAAGATATGCCGTAGCGAAGTATCCAATCATTAAAACATTAAATGACTTTTGCTTCGTTTCTTAGCTTATCGACCAACTCATCAACTGAACCCACTGTAATACCAGCTTTACGTTCGGCAGGTGGCACAACTTTAATAATCTCTTGCTTAGAGGTCATATCAACACCAAAATCAGCTGGTGTTTTTTCATCAAGTGGCTTTTTCTTCGCTTTCATGATGTTAGGCAATTTAGCATAACGTGGCTCATTCAAACGTAGGTCAGTGGTGATAACTGCTGGCAAATCAAGTGCTACCGTTTGTAGGCCGCCATCGATTTCACGCGTTACGTTTACTTTGTCGCCTTCAACTTTCACTTCTGATGCAAACGTACCCTGACCGATACCCATCAATGCTGCCAGCATCTGACCAGTTTGGTTGTTGTCATCATCAATCGCTTGCTTACCCAATAGGATAATATCAGTAGCTTCAGATTCAGCGATATTTTTTAGAATTTTAGCAACTTGTAATGGATATGGTTTTTCGTCACTCACTACTAATACACCACGATCAGCACCTAGCGCTAGGGCTGCACGAATCTGCTCTTGTGATTCTTTTGGGCCAATTGAAGCAACAATAATTTCATCAATCACACCAGCTTCTTTTAGGCGAACCGCTTCTTCTACTGCGATTTCATCAAAAGGGTTAATTGACATTTTAGTGTTTGATAAGTCAACGCCAGAGTTATCGGCTTTTACACGAACTTTTACGTTATAATCAATGACACGCTTGACCGCTACTAATGCTTTCATACGTTCCTCGTTTATTAATGTTATGAGTTAAGAATTATCAGTTAAGAACCAAAGGTTCGTTGTGGTTCAAATTGTCGTTCAAAATACTGCTCAAGGTTATTACTGCATCAACAGAGTATTGTTAACTAAGAAAGATGAGCCAATATCTAACCACATATTAGCATTGTATTCCTTACTAATGAAATCTGCTAAAGCTAAGCCAACCGTTATTATCAGACCTATGTATCTTGCGTCAGCAGGCAGATAAGGTCAAGACAACGCCGTGAATAATGCGTCATAAATTTGTCAACATTCTATAATAAATACTCTATAAGCACTTTATTCTACGATTTTTATGGATGAACATCCTTAAATGCCCGTACCTTTATAGCATTCTCAGCCTTAAGATTACTTAATATTTT
>NZ_JBQSVL010000098.1:0-8010 GCF_052376215.1 Psychrobacter sp. AOP7-B1-24 | reverse complement strand
GTCTATTTTCGAAGAATAATGACATTGGTGTCGCTAATGCACTTAGTCTTCTACCAGAAGAGCTGTATGAGAATACTCGCAATGTTCAGCTGCTGAATGGGCTCTCGCAAACAGAAACAACCAAACAAGCACTTCCTAGCCTTGATTTTACTATTGATATGGAAACTGGTACAGGTAAGACTTATGTTTACCTGCGTAGCGTATTTGAGCTATATGAGCGTTATGGCTTGAGTAAGTTTATTATTGTTGTTCCTTCAGTGGCCATTAAAGAAGGTGTGTATAAGTCTTTGCAAATCACAGAAGACCATTTCAGAAAAGAATATAAAAATATTCAGTATGATTACTTCGTATATGACTCATCAAAGCGAGATCAGGTAAGGAATTTCGCTACTAATGACTATATTCAGATTATGGTAATCAACATTGATGCTTTCAGTAAATCATTTACTGATCCTGAAAAAGAGACTAAAGCCAACCTCATTCATCGTACAGATGATCGACTAAATGGCATGAAGCCCATTGAATTTATTCAAGCGACAAACCCAATAGTAATTATTGATGAACCTCAGTCAGTAGCTTCTACAGCCAACCGTAAAAAAGCGATTGCTAGCTTAAATCCGTTATGTACATTTCGCTACTCAGCTACCTTGAATGAGGATTTTAATAAACTCTATAAGCTGGATTCGAGAGATGCTTTTGAGCGTAAATTAGTAAAACAAATTGAAGTAGCTTCATTAGAAATTAAAGATAATCATAACCAAGCCTATATTAAGCTTCTTAGCGTTGATAACAAGAAGTCACCAATTACTGCAAAAATTGAAATCGATGCTCAGACCAAAACAGGTAAATTGCAGCCTCGTAAATCTATTGCAGTAAAACAAGGTACTGACTTATTTGAAGCCTCTGGTGGACGGGACCTCTACCAAGGTTACATGATCAATGAGATTTATTGTGAGGAGGGCAGCGAGTATATTGATTTTACGAGTCGTGATGACATCATAGAACTCAATCAGTCTATCGGTGAAGTTGATCAAGACACTTACAAGCGACTGCAAGTATCAAAAACAGTAGAGGAGCATCTTGAAAAAGAACTGAAATTCTATCGAAAAATTACCACTGGCGTTGATCCGATGGATCACTCTAAAGTTCTTAGCCAAAAAGGAATTAAAGTTCTTAGTTTATTCTTTATTGATAAAGTATCCAATTATCGTGGGTACACTAAAGATGGTGTCCCTGTACAAGGTAAGTTTGCCAGTTGGTTTGAAGAAGAGTTTATAAAACAGCTTAAAAAACCAAAGTATCGTGTTTTATACCCTTCAGTATGGGATAAGAATGATGCTGGAAAGTCAATTATCAATGAACAAGCTCTCAAGGAGTTGGCAAGCTCTGTCCATGATGGTTACTTTGCACAAGATAAAAAGAAGGATGCCCTAGGAAATCCGTTGTTTGCAGAATCTAAGCTTTCAGCAAAAGGTGAAGGTGGTAAAACTATTGCTGATGAATCAGCTTATAACCTCATTATGAAAGATAAAGAAAAGTTGCTCTCAATGGATGAGAAGCTACGATTTATTTTTAGTCATTCTGCTCTAAAAGAAGGATGGGATAATCCGAACGTATTCCAGATATGCACTTTAAATGAGACAAAATCGGAAACGAAAAAGCGCCAAGAAGTTGGTCGTGGTTTGCGTCTAGCTGTAGATCAGTCGGGTGAGCGAGTACCTTACGGTTTTGAAGTAAACACACTAACAGTTATGGTAAACGAATCTTATGATCAGTTTGTAGCTAAATTCCAGAAAGAAATTGAAGAAGAAGAAGGTATTAAGTTTGGTGTAGTAGAAAAACATCAGTTTGCCAATATCGTAATATCCGATGAGCATAATGATAAAGAATTTCTTGGAGCAAAAAAATCAGAAGAAATTTATCAGCACCTTGAAAGTCATGGCTATATCAATAACAAAGGCAAAATTCAAGATTCTCTGAAAATCGATTTGGCTGATAACACTGTGGCTCTCCCGGAAAGTGTAAAAGAACATGCTGAAGCTATTCTTGCTACCTTAACTAAAGTTGCAAGAGGTTTGAGCATCAAGAAGCATGAGGAAAAGAAAACTGCTAAGCTGAGGGAGAAAGAGGGTAAGCAAGTCGTATTAGGTGATGACTTTAAAGCCCTTTGGGATCGTATTAAGTATAAAACGACCTATAGAGTGAATTTTAGCGTTAGTGAGCTTGTAGAGAAGTGCATTAAAGAGATCAGGGCTTCCGTTGTCGTTTCTAGTGTTAAGTATGAGTCGAAAAAACGAAGAGTTGAAATTGCTGAATCCGGACTTCTCGTTTCTGATTTAGATTTAGAGGGTAATAAAGTTCAAGACAAACAAGGTGTGCTAGAGGTAAGCTTTAAGCTCCCTGATATTGTTACTTATTTAGAGTCACAAACGAATCTAACACGCTCAACGATAATTCATATACTGCTTGGTTTGGGTGATAAGCTCGAAGCCTTTAAGAAAAACCCACAGCTATTTATTCAGCAGTGTGCGGAAGTTATTCGTAAACAAATGCGTTTAGCCATTGTTGATGGTATCTCGTACCAGCGCATTGGTGATGACAATTATTATGCTCAAGAACTGTTTCAAGAAGAAGAGCTAACAGGTTATCTAAAAAATATGGTTGAAGCACACAAGTCAGTTTATGATTACATCGTTTGTGATTCTAATACTGAGTTTGAGTTTGCTGAGAAGCTTGAGCAATCAGCAGAAGTTAAGCTTTATACTAAACTACCTGCTTGGTTTAAGATTGATACGCCATTAGGTAGTTACAACCCTGACTGGGCTGTACTTATTGATAAAGATGATGAGATAGGTGAGCAGCTATACTTTGTAGTTGAAACCAAATCAAGCATTTTTTCTGATGATTTGAGAGCAGCTGAGAAGGCCAAGATTGATTGTGGTATTGAACATTTCAAGGCTTTGAGCAAAGATAGCAATGGTATAGATTTAGAAAACCCAGCTAAATTCGTAAAGGCTGATAACTACAATACTTTCTCCACACACTTCAGCTAATTAAATGAAAATCGAAGATCATAATGAACATGGTCTTTGGTTTTTATATGCTTAAATATTTCTAATCTACACTAAATCACTTATTTCAATATTCAACGCATCACATATTTCGTATGCCTTTTTCAGCGTGATATTCTTCTCACCACGCTCAATATTCCCCATATAGCTTCGATCAATATCTGCCATCTCTGCAAGTCTTTCTTGAGATATTCCTTTGCTTTTGCGCACCTCACGGACACGCTTTCCAAAGGCAATCATGCGCTCATCTGTCGTCATCTCATTTACCACTGCTAAAAATAGCAATACTCACAGTGGTCAGCTATAATATCCACGGGATATAGTCGGTATTAGAGGGTAGGTATGAAAACTAAAATAGAATATCAGCTATACATTACTGAAATTAATAAAGAAATTTGCGAAAAATATTGGTTACGCGAAAAAGCTAATAAAAATAGCTATGTATTTACCTGTAAAGAAATTGGTGAAGAGTATGGCTTTGAGCATTATGAAATACCTAAAATAGCTAAAGAAAACGCTCATATCTTAGTGTTAGATTGCCAATGTATAGATTGTGGAGTTGCTAAAAATTGTAAGACTAGATCTGAGCTAATCCATCTAGAATTAGATAAGTGGCGCTGTAATAAATGCTTGAATGAACTCAAAGAGCGGCAGGAGAAGTTAGAGCAAGAGCAACAACAGGCTGTTATTGATGCTCTCAATAACTACAGATTAGAACAGGAAAACGCTATCCTTCCAGTGGGAGATCTAAGTTTGATCGACAAGCTTCTTTTAATAGCTATTTTTGAGAGTCTGGGAGCTGGTAATCTGAAGACCACACTTGCATTAACGGACAACTTACAAATACCTTTATCTCCTTTATATACAATGGATGAGAGGATATTAGAGCATCTATTTAAAACCAATGTCTTATTACTAAATCCATTAGATAGCTTAGATTATGCAAATATCGCTGAATCAGGTGAGATAGATATAAATCTAGACTACTCTCAAGCTACCTTTGACTTTGCATATGATGCAAAAGACATAATCAATCTTAGCATTAAAATAAAAAAGAAAAAAATTATCAATGACTTAATAGATAATGTTACGTTCAGGGATTGGTGTGAGAATATCCAGTTAGCGGAGTGCATGAGCTATCTTATTGAAAGGGCCAGATTTAATAATTTGTCACCTCCATTAGGAGGAAAGATGATGAGCTTGTTACAGTCAAACTTGACTACTTACTCTGTAGCTGAGCTGTGTCGTCTTGTTTGGATGGCAGTTGAAAGTGCTTCCTCATATTCAAATGAGCCAAAAATTACGAATAAACATGCCTCAAATTCTATACATACTATTCTTCAAAGCAATATTGATAAAGTTGCGAATGGTATATGGAAATGTAAACCATTTAATCGTGAAGTTAATTTGCCTGAATCAGCTATGTCAAAGGTGTTTTTTGACGATATCTTCAAAATACATGATTGTGGCTTTAAGTATGCGCTTGATGCACTATATGATGAGTACTGGGAAAGTGAAGGAATTAGAGAGAGCCGTAGCTATACTACCTTAGGAAGTGAGCAGGGTGCTACTCAAGCAAAACTATAGGATTAGTAATCCACGCACTGACTAAGTGCGCACTGACTAAGTGCGAACTTATGAAAACCATGCTAAAATTCAACTTTGTTTCAGTATATAGGGATTTCATAATTCGCAAAGGAGAAATCTCCTTGACTCTCAAAAGTAACGGAACTAACAATATGGTTATTAGCAATAAATCAAAAATATTTTTATCTATTTTCTTCTTAGCGACCTTAACCGCTTGCAGTTCTAATGAGTCTGCTGAAGCTAAAGAGGATACGGATAGCCCAGTTGTTAATGATGTTAAAGCTGAAGAAATTAAGACCGTTGATTATTATTATGAGAATAATGAAGTGCGCAAAGAACGTTTGAAAGAATGTGAGTCTGTCTATGTGCAAACAAATAACGTCAGTGCTGATTGTGCCAATGTCACTGAAGCTACTAATAAACGAACCCAAGCTTTTAATAGCTCACAAAACATAGAAAGACGTGAAAGTGTAAGGGCGTTCCCTGACGCTAAAACAGAAACTAAATAGAGCAATCGAAGTTTATGGCAATTTACCACCTATCGACTAAGCCAGTATCATGCAGTAGCGGAAGAATCGCCACTGCGTCTATCGCCTATCGTGCCGATACTGCTATCAAAGATGAACGCACCGACAAAGAACAAATTAGAAGGGGCGCATGATGTCTATTTTAGACTCTATTCAAAACTTTCAAGAGTACGGCAACAACCCTAAAAAGGGCTACATGGATAATGTTTTTTTAGATATTGTTCAACAGAAAAAGCGATTAGATAAGCCTTTAACCCAAGAAGAACAAGAGTTTTTAGACAATCACAGAAATAGTGATGATGAAATTAACTATGACAGATTGAAGAAGCAAGAAAAATGCCAACATCTGATTTCTTCAAAATAATGCAGATAATTCACATTCTGTATTTAATAAATATAAAATAGTAAGATATTTCAATCAAATGTTTTGAGCATAATAATTAAAGCTCGACAAAGCTACTAAAACCTTTTTAGCTGTTGGAGGAGGGTTGATCCTCATCTCATTATAAGATTCCTCCAGCTTGTTTAGAAAAGTTTTTGAAGCAGGTCTACCTGAAAAATCATCCAAGCTAGGTGAAAAATTAATGCCTATAGCTTCACACATAGCTTTCTCTAAACCTTGTGGTCTAGCTTCAACTTTCTCGAAAAGTGATTGTTCATCAGCATTCCTACCACATGGAGAATACCAATAACCGTAATCATCTAGTTTGCGACGCCTTGGTCCAGCTAAGCAATAGTGCGCCATCTCATGTAATAGACTTCTTGGATAGTTCTGTTTAAAGAATATTTTTGCTTTCTCATTTTCTTGGGTTGCTTGATAATAAGGCTCATCTGCACCGCCAATTATACTCAACGTTGGTAATAATTTTTCGAATATATTGATTAGGTTGGTGCATAAATCATTGTCATTCATAAAAATGCTTATAAAATATCTCAATTACTGTATTATGCCAAATAACGTTATAGTAAGCTATATCGCTAAAATATATCTCAGTTGAGTGATGATAAGATTAAACTAATCGTCAGATCCTTTAACTAATATAGTATTAGAAGAATCTGCTAGTTCTGATTGAAGCTCAAAGTTCTGTCTTAAAATATTAAGATAATCCTGCATCAGAAGATCATATTCTTTTTTAAGTGTGTCATACTTCAACTTCGCTTTTAATTTAAGCTCTTTTTCGTGTTTTAGCTTAGCAGTATCGCTAGGCATTTTCTGAGCAAGTTTTTCGCGATTTTCTTCTGCATCTTTTATTGCTAGGCATAGTTCTGGGTATCGTTCATGACGAACATAGCCTTTACCTTTACCTGCCTCTCTACCTACAGCGTCTCTAGTGAACTTAAAACGTGACGACTTAGTCTCGACGACTTTAGCTTTATTAGTGATTAGACGGTCTAAGGCTTCCCAATAAGCTTGTTCCGCTTTACTAGTTTTCATGTTTTTTCCTTAGCCTATTACTAATACTGAAAGAAGGCTATCAATTTGTTTAATGCTTGTTTCGTACTCATGATGGACACGCTTTGGAATATCTAAAGTGAGCTGAGACTCATAGAAATTTTTGGTTTGTAACAAGCTACTTCTAGATTCTGGTAAGAACACAGCATTTTCACAGCTAATGCAAGCAGATGCTAGGACGCCTGCACCTTTATCGCAAGGTTTAAGAGACATACACCCACCAACTAGAGTGGTGCGATAACGAATCTTGCCATTTTTAACTGCTTTCTTAGTACTCCTTCTATTTTCCAAAAATTTTGGTAGCTTATTCTTAGCCCTTTTTGTTTGTAGGCTTTTGCCAGCAGCACCTGCTAGAGTTACGCCACTACCTAATAACTCATGTAAACTATCTGACTCTACTCTCGCTTTGGCGTCCTGCCATTCTTTTCGCATAGCTTTTACTTCAGAGCCATCTCCTAAAATGTTTATTGCTCTGGAGTTTGAGTCCGTATAGTAGACTGTCATTATCATACTAATATGTTTCAACTGAGATTTAAGGGTGGGATATGAAACATGACCACTAGAGGCAGCATATACCGCTAAAGAACGTCTAAATTGATGGAATCCTAATGGCCAAGGTTGTCCTAGTTTAATTTTATTAGATATTTCATCTCCATATAAAAAATGACTAACTTCATCTAAGTCTTGCTCTGAAATTAAGAGGTGCTCTGATGACATAATCCTTTGAATAAGGTTTACATTCAAGGCAGTCGTTGAGTAGTCGAAATGTGGATGAGGTTTGCCAAATTTTCCATTTTCAATCGAAAGAAATAAAGGCAATGTACTATCATCTGTTTCTACCTTACTCTTGTTGCCAGACCAGTTTAAAGCACCTTTTGCGATAAATTTAGCTGCTTTAAAGGCTTCTTCAACAATAGAGCCTGTCACCCACTTTGTGAACCTTGGTACGCCGTTGCTTTCTAGTTTTGTCGTGGTTGACCATATTACAGGTATGTCACCACTATCAGAATGGATGTATTTTAGTCCGTTGAAAGGGATAGATAGTATTTCACTTTTACGCATGCCAGTAAACGCAGCTATGACTAATGCACTTTTCATTTGTATTTGACCTAAGCTAATTATTAAACTTGACCAATTAGCATCCTTAATAATACTCAAACCTTCTAACTTTACTAAAATATTTTTTAGCTTGCTATCTGTCTCTAAAGCAGCTCTCCAATAAAAACTAACTAAACTGCCTTGGGACTTTTTGATTTTGCTTAGAGGTACAGTCTTATCTAGTCTTAATGCTTCATCCCTTACCTTGGTGCGCATAGAGAAGACATATTCTATTTCGTGTTTAACTTCATTAAATGATTTTAAGCTCTCAATA
>NZ_JBQSVL010000097.1:0-8605 GCF_052376215.1 Psychrobacter sp. AOP7-B1-24 | reverse complement strand
AAATATGCATGTGTTTAATGAAATGATAGAAACACGTTAAGCATCGATATACGACAACAACGAAATAGTATCGCTAAGGATTATCATGAAACGATTATGGGGAAAGAGGCTTTTGGTGCTATTGATGAAAAGTACCAGTGTGGCCGCTGTAGTTGCTGTCGCAAGTTCTGTGAGCATCAGTGCGCAGGCGGCGACCATGACCGAAGCTTTGGTACAGAACTATGCATCAGCGATGAAGTCATCAGCGAACAGCCAAAACGTCACTCAGGTGTCTCGTCTCGTCTCTGATGATGCGCTGATTTCATTGTCTAGAAAGGGTAAGTCTACCAGCTTGGATAAAGATGCCTATTTGAAATTGTTACAAGACAGTTGGAATGACACTTCTAATTATCGCTATGACATCTCTGTAGATAATATTGTCATTACAGGTGATAAAGCCAAAGCAAATGTAACAACCAATGAGAGCTGGGTAAAGGATGGTCGAACAGTCTCTTTTGTCACCACATCAAGAGTGACATTAACGTTATCAACTGGTAACGCGGTACTGCTACGTGCGGTATCACAGATTACGATTAACTAGACTAGTCATTAGGCTGTGTTTTCAAAATGAGGACACACCCTAGCATTTGAGCCCTGCTTTACGATTGTGTGAATGATTTAGCCATTGAAAATCAAGGCACTGAAAAAGCCACTGAAAATATATCGATATTCAATAAATATACTCAAAATAACCGTCATCATTTATTGATATTCAATGATGGCTGATAATGTGGACGTCTTAATGAGTGATTGGTCAGTTATTTTAGTTGAGAAATTTGGACACGACTAAACTCAACTTATGACTATTATCTTTTTATATTAGCTGGTCTTTACGCTATATTGCATACTATACTATCAAACAATTCTATCTCATCACTTCTTGTCGTTAGGAAACTTTCAATATCATGTCTACTGTACCATCAACCTCTCGTTCATTTATCGCGTTACCATTGACGCTTGCCGTATCAACGTTACTGATTAGTGCTTGTAGCAGTACGTCAACAGTAACAAATAATGGTACAACCAATAGCTCGTCTGTCATTACTAAACCTGCTACCAATCAATCTAGTGCGACGAGTGATGATTATTCGACCGAATTTTTGGATGCAGAAAGTTTGGATGAATTGGCTGACTTATTAGAAGCCACTGATATGACTATGGTAGAAGGTAATAAGCTTGCTATTCAACAATATGGTGATTTATGGAATCGCCTACGTGCTGGTTATCGCATGAATGGTGGTCAACCTATCTATAATCAGCGTATTGAAGGACAAAAGAGCTGGTTTACCAGTAGACAGGATTATCTTAATCGTTTGACGGCACGTGCCAGTCGCTATATTTATCATACCGTACGAGAGGCTGAGCGTCGCAATATTCCGACAGAGCTCGCTTTGTTACCCGTGATTGAGAGTTCGTATGATCCAAGTGGTACTAGTAGCGCCGCCGCCGCAGGTTTATGGCAGTTTATCCCAAGTACTGGCCGTATTTATGGCTTGAATCAAAGCAGTACCTACGATGGTCGCCGTGATGTGATTGAATCAACGCGTGCAGCTTATGATTTCTTGACTGCATTACACAATCAGTTCGGCAGTTGGGAGTTGGCATTAGCTGCTTATAATGCAGGTCCTGGCCGCGTACAAAAGGCTATTGAGGCGAATGAAGCTCAAGGATTACCGACCGATTACTGGTCGCTCAGACTACCTACTGAAACGATGAACTATGTACCACGCTTCTTGGCCGTTGCTGAGATCGTTGCCGATCCTGAACAGTATGGTGTTTATCTACCCGCTATTGCCAACCGTCAGCATTTCCGTAGTGTGCCGGTTAATTATGGCGTTAGCTTGTCTGAAGTAGCGCAATTGACAGGTGTGAGTTATGATGAGCTGGAAAGATTAAATACAGCGCTAACATCTGGAAGAGTGGACACTTCAGGCCCGCAGCGCATTATCATCCCTAATGATGTGAGTCTGAATGTTGATGCGAAATTAAGTGAATTGAGAGGTAATGGCACAGGTAATGTGCTTGCAGCAGCAACGCCAAGCACGACAGAAACCACACCAAGTTATAATAACAAGCCATATTCTGTTTCTTCATTACCATCTACTGGTAATGAATTGGCTGATTATGCTGCAAGTGCCAGCGTACCTCAGCAGACAACGAGTTATATCTCACCATCGACCAGCAGTTCTTCATATGGCAATAGCTCAGCGTCGTCTGAGCCTCCATTGACGACTGAAGAGACCAATAAAATCAATGCTGAGCTCAAAAGTAGTAATAGCCTACCAACCACTTCGGCGCAGATCACACCAAACAATACTATTGTACAAGAGCCACCACTAAGCAAAGCAGAGCGTGACTTTATTGCCAATCAAATTCGTAGTAACTCATCTGAAACTGATGTGATTAATGCAGATGGCAATATCAATCTATCCGCTGTACAAACACAGCAGTCTGTTCTAGAAGCTCGTGGTGAAGAGAAGAAGCTAAGTTTTGCTCAGACGCCAGTTAGCAAACCAAAACCAGAAGGCACACGTACAACTTATACAGTCAAGAGTGGTGACACGTTATCTAATATTGCTAGCCGTGCTGGTGTGAGCTGGCGAGATATCGCAGAATGGAACCAAATAGATGCCAATGCCAATCTATTATCGGGTAGTACTTTGTATTTATACAATGCTAAAACCATTGAGCCGCTGAGCAGTGCGAGTAGTAATGTCAAGGAATCAGTAGCGACGACACCTGCTGAGCCTTCTACTAAAACCACTCAATCAAGTACAGCCACTAAAAACTATACCGTAAAATCGGGTGATGGTTTGATTGCCCTTGCGCGTCAGTTCAATATACCAACCACTACGTTAGCCAGTCTTAATGGTATCAGTACGACAGATACTCTGTATGTTGGTCAGACACTTAAAGTACCTGAGAGCGTTGACTTTAAAGCTACGACAAACACTACCAGTAGCTCTAATAACCAAAGCAGCGCAAGTTCAGTCGCGACGACTAACTATAAAGTGAAATCGGGCGAGACTTTGATTGGTATTGCTAATAGTCTTGGTATTACTGCAACAGAGCTTGCTGCGGTGAATAGTAGCTTTGATGCCAACGCTCGGTTGCAGCGTGGTCAAACTATTAAAGTACCAGCTTCCAAAGAGCTTGTAGATCGTCAGCTGAATGATAAGTCAGTCAGCTATAAAGTCAAATCTGGTGATACCTTAACGGGTGTGGCCAAACGTTATAATATTGGTTTGAGTGATTTGGCATCAGCGAACAACCTACAAACCAACTCTAACCTGATACTTGGTCGTACGATTACCATTCCTGCCAGTGGTAGTGTGACTGCTAGTAAAAGCAGTGCTACTAGTAGCAGCAATAATAATACCACGAGTAGTAATGGTCAGAAGCTGAGTAATACCGAAAATTATACCGTCAAATCGGGTGATGGTTTGATTGCCTTAGCACGTAAATTTGGGGTCTCAGTAGCAGACCTAGCAGCAACCAATGGCTTGGCAACTAATGCACAGCTGCAACGTGGGCAAACATTGAAAGTGCCAAAAATGACGGTTAGCTATACGGTTAAGTCAGGAGACAGTTTGATTGGCTTAGCACGTAAATATGATGTATCCACCAAAGAGTTGGCCGATATGAATGATATTGCTGCAGATACTATGCTACAGCGCGGACAGCGCCTGACAGTGCCGAATCGCTAGTGACTGGCTTCGTTTTAATATAGGTGAAAAGCAGTTTCTCATAATCATATAACAAAAAAGCGGCTCTATTGTAAGAGCCGCTTTTTTGTTGCAAAGTATTTTATGAGGGTATGGACTAGTATTAATTAGACGGTCTGAGTTTTAATGGTCTCTAGATAACTTCTGATGTTACTTACATAATGCATCGCTTGACCATAGCGGCTATTAGATGCTCTGTTTTCGGCCAGATATGCATAAACGTTAGCCCAACTTTTATCATCAATTTCTTCGGCTCTTAGCTTGCGCTGAATGCTTTTGATGGCATTGGGGCCCATGTTATAACCTGCTAGTGCAAACCAAATCCGGTCAGATTTTGGTACATCAGAAAACTCATCTTTCATCTGCTCTAAATAACGCGCACCGCCACCGATACTTTGATAAGGATCAACGCGATCCGACACGCCCATTGCTTTGGCAGTGTTATTGGTCAGCATCATTAGACCACGTACACCTGTTGGTGAGACAGCATTGGCATCAAGGTGTGACTCTTGATAGCCCATGGCAACCAATAATTCCCAATCATGATTGTAGTTACGTGCTTGTTCTTCAAAAGAAGACTGGTAGTCGGGCAGCTTTTCTGTCAGGGTTTTTTTGAAATGATCCTGACTATAGGCATCTTTTAGCAAGTTTTGGTTATAAAAAGCTGCCAGCTTTTGTGTGTTTTGTAGTTTAACGCTGTCACACAAGAAGTAACTGGCTTTTTCTGACAACGGGTCGGTTGATGAGTTGAATGTCCAACTGACCTTTGGATGCAAGCCATTCTTAGTCAGGCTGGTATCGTAGCCACAACTGACATTGACAGAAGATAAATTATATTTGCTCTTTAGCTGAGTACTGGCTGTTGTTAATGCCATATCTGCAGCTCCTGATCGTAAGGCTTTTAGTGCCGCTTCCTCACTAGCATAGGCCTTTAGATTGACATTTACACCTAGCTCATCGGCATAGCTACGCACCAAATCAAAGCCAAAACCATGTTGAAAGCCATCAGTGGCAAAGTAGGTACTGTCGCCTGGTACAGCAGCGACTGTTAATGTGCGCTCCAACATGACATGGTCATAGGCTGGTACAGGTGCACGCATTATCGTTAAACTCTCAGCAGGTAGTGAGAGAAGGGCGATACTAGAGACTTGTGCCAACTTTTTGGTTCTGGCCAAGTGGGTAGATATGGTAGGGGTAACGGATGAAACGATGTTACTTTCAGTGTTCAGCAGGCGTTTAGATGGACGCAGTAAATAAGAAATACGGCGTTTGGCCCCTTGCGCAGATACTTTTACACGATAAGTAATACGCTGCATGGATGTCTCCTAATTTTAGCCGTCCTACTTACCCAAAAACATGAAGCAAATGCTTGCTAATAGAGGCGCAAGCACCGAAATCATATTTAGACAATGTCATACTTTTTAATTATATAAGTACGATATTGCTTGTTTAATGCTACTGTCGAACTTTAGATACGTTATTTGCATCATTGTCATTGCTTTTGAACCAGTCCGTTATCTGTTTGCGTCAATTTCTAAAAATATAAACGCATATAAAACACCGCAAAGGACGTAAATCGTATGATTCCTTCATGGGTGTTTAGATAAGGCTAACAGCAAAACAGTAGGGTATTAAACATATAGCTAAAGCAGCTCCAAACTGCCTCAACTATAGGTAAGGTCATGAAATAAGCTATTGAAACAAAGCATAGAAGTGAATCAGGAATCTATACGTCTGATTTCTCTACGCCAATATAGGTAGACCATCTACTCTTAAAATAATAAGTGGCAGAGTAAACGGTATCTATATTTTTTGTTCAGCAACAAGGGTCAGCGAATTAACCTAATCGATAGTCAATAGAATACCTATTAACACAGACCATCAATCAGATATCACTAAGCTCTTGTTGCGACACTAAAATAAAGAGACATTATGCAACTAAAATACAATGTTCAATAGACCCTAGACATTGTGAAAACATAATGTACTCTTTGGTCAGTCATTCACTGCTTCGTTGACCGTAATAAGTAGCGAAGTTGTAAAGACTTACCTCATTTAAGCGCCATAACCGGAAGCTATAGTAAATGGGACGCCTCATGACAAGACGCTCTTTGCTCGGGTAGTAATATGAAGATATTTTCTAGATTATTCAAGTGTGGTTAAGGAAATAGCGAGAAAAATTAACAATCAAACGACAGATAATCAGAATACGGCTCTTTTTTGGTGCATTAATTGGTATAAAAATACCGATAAGTCGTTGATTGTAAGAATAATAATCATTATTGTTTTTGGTCTTAACTTAAAAAGCTTAATGTCAAGCAAGCTGTCATGACTGCGATGTTATGCAGGGTTATCAATATCAATAAAGGTCACAGGCACATCAAATTCTTGAGATATGATATGTCCCAATGCTTGAATACCACCACGTTCTGTCGCGTGATGACCACAGGCAAAATAATCAATCCCAAGCTCACGTGCGATATGTGTGGTGCGCTCTGATATCTCACCAGAGATAAAGGCATCGCAGCCCATCAATGCCGCTTGTTCAATCATGTCTTGGGCGCCACCAGTACAGATACCTATCCGTTCTATTAACCTATTACTGGTCTTAGTAGAAGAGTCTGCATGATAATCAGCTGCGATATGTAACGGCGAGCGACCCAATGCTTGAGTGATTTTTGCAATGAGATCGCCAGTGCTTTGGGGCGTGCAAGTAGTAATATTGCCAACTGGATGTGACTCATTGGGATAAAGCGCACCAGTGACAGTCAGCTGCAACGCTTCAGACAACTTGGCATTATTACCAATGACAGGATGCGCATCTAACGGCAAATGATAGCCAATCATAGAAATGCCATGTTGCATCAATTTGCGAATGCGTCGACCTTTCATACCAGTGATCGTAGCAGGTTCACCTTTCCAAAAATACCCATGATGTACCATAATAGCATCGGCATTCTCTGCAATGGCCGCATCAATCAGGGCTTCACAGGCAGTCACACCAGTGACGATACGCTTAATAGACTGTCCACCATCTACTTGCAAGCCATTAGGCGCATAATCTTTGAATGCATTGGCTGATAAGTAATCATCGCAAAACTGTGTCAGTGCTTCTGCTGTAATGGACGTATTGGATGTTGGTGTTGAAGTGTCGATAGCTGTCATGGTGAGCCCTTATCATTGTTGCAATTATTCAAGCAATTGCAACTCATCAATAGTTTTGTATAATGACCATTTTAACATGGTGGTGTAAAAGAGTAGACAAACTGACTAACTGAAATGGTACACGATACGTTACTATTTGGTATTGTTGGCGGTTATAATTTGTGTGTATGAGCTGGCTTGATTGACTAGGCTCTCAGGGCAATGGTCTCTCTTTATCTATTATCGTTTGTTTGCATAAAATTTATAGAGGTTTTATATGTCGTCATCCCGAAGCACCAAAAATAAAGCATCTCTATTAAGGTGGTTACCTTGGGTTTTATTGCTGCTGGTTTTAGCAGCATTTATCTGGTTGTTCACGAGTATGAAAACAACGTCAGAGGCGACGTGGGAGCCACCGAGAAGCACACCAACTGAACAACAAGCATCAGAACCTGTGTCGGATACGCCAGCTCCGATTTCTTCTTATCATAATGCGGTTGCCCGTGCATCACAGTCGGTGGTCAATATCTATACCACGCAAACGGTAGCCGAGCATCCTTATATGGATGATCCAGTGTTGCGCCGTTTTTTTGAGTTTCATAGTGGTGGTCCTTCACAAGAGCAAGGCAATACCAATTTAGGCTCAGGTGTGATTGTATCAGAAGATGGCTATATCGTGACCAATGCCCATGTCATCGAAAAAGCAGATGAGATTACCGTTGCTTTCACCGATGGTCGTAAAAGCCGCGCTAGAATCGTGGGAACCGATCCGGATAGTGACTTGGCCGTTATTAAAGTTGATCTAGATGGGCTGACACCGTTAGGATTCCGCGAAGACCCCATCCGTGTTGGTGATTTGGCACTTGCTATTGGCAATCCATTTGGTGTGGGGCAGACAGTGACTCAAGGTATCATTTCAGCGACTGGTCGTACTGGACTAGGAGTGAATAAGTTTGAAGACTTTATTCAGACTGACGCTGCTATCAATCCTGGAAATTCGGGGGGTGCATTGGTTGATGCGAAAGGTGAGTTAGTCGGTATCAATACCGTGATTTTTTCACAGTCTGGTGGTTCTCTAGGTATCGGTTTTGCTATTCCTACCTCTATCGTCGAGCAGGTCATGAATGCCTTAATAAAAGATGGCAAAGTGAGTCGGGGTTGGTTGGGTATTGAGGTTCAATCACAACTACGTGATCCGACTCAGTTAGAGACATCGACAGGTGTAGAAGTCCTGAATGTCATCGCTCAAGGTCCAGCGGCCAAAAGTGGTCTTAAGGTTGGTGATGTGATTTTGACGATTGATGGGATTGAGATGACGGATGCCAATACACTCATTCAATATGTGGCTCGTAAGTCTCCTGACACTGAATTGAATGCTCAGGTACTGCGTGGTGGTAGCAACAAACAGGTCACGATCAAGCTAGAGCAACGTCCAGAACAAGAAACACTTGAGCTGCCTGTGGTGGCACAAGATGGGGCTTTGGGACAACCTTATTTACAAGAGGAGCAGCCAAACGCACCAATGATGTCAGAAGCAGAGCGCGACCGCATGCGTGAGGAGCTGTTAAAGCTGTTTGAAAATAATGGTGCGCCTCAATAGCAGTTCGCTGACTATAGTCTAAAAGATTTGGTAAACAAGACGGTATCATAAATCATAAAAAAGCGCGCTATCTTAAAGATAGCGCGCTTTTTGGTTT
>NZ_JBQSVL010000096.1:0-8650 GCF_052376215.1 Psychrobacter sp. AOP7-B1-24 | reverse complement strand
TAAATAGTTATAGAAAATAGGTCAATAAAAAAGCCCTCACTAGTCACCTAGTAAGGGCTTTTTTTAATGAACGTTAATGGCTTTATTTACATAATTATTCTTATGACGTTGTTTTCAACTGATCAAGTACCGTCTGTATGCCGTATTCTTCAATCGTCCCAGTGATAAAGTCCGCACGTTCTATTAGCGCTGGCTGCGCATCGCCCATCGCCACGGCAAACCCAACCAAATCGAACATTTCTAAATCATTCATTCCGTCACCAAATGCCATGCACTCGCTTGCATCTACGTCATAATATTTACATACGTCTATGATACCGCGCGCTTTGGATGCTTCTACAGGTAAGATATCTGCGCCAATCTGATGCCAATGAACCAGTTTTAACTCGTATTTTGCAAAGTCCACACTTTGCATTTTTTCTTCTTGATCATTGAAGAAAACAGAGCATTGATAAACGGTGTTGGACTTATAGTACTCGGGATCAACGATAGAATTGGGCGTGATGGCATTGAACTCACGTAGACGCTCGTTTTCACCTGACCAAGCGATATGAGTGGCCGAGTCAAACTTATGAATAAAATCGCTTTGCAGACATAAACTTTCAATTTTTTCGGTCTGCTCTACAGACAAGGGGTAGTGGCTGATTCTGCCATTATTATCGAAGCTATATTGGCCATTCATACAAATAATAGCGTCCAGTACATTTGCCTCTAGCAACGCGAGGATATCTTGCGGCAAGATGGCTTTTGAACGTCCCGTTGATATCACCAGTTTGATATTACTCTTAGCGAGCTGCTCCAACGTGGCCTGATTGTATTCAGCGATAATACCGTTGCGGCTGAGGGTATCATCAATATCAAAAAATATGATTTTAGGTGTAGGTATGGATATTTTTTGAGCCATCGCCTTCGCGGCGGTTTTGTCTTCAACAAACATGACTGTCCTATTATTATTGATTTATAAATTCAAATACTACTATAACAGCGTTTATGAAATACATGGCGATAGCGTAACTTATTAATAGCTCTTTTAGCTTGCTAGGCTGAGATGATTCTCTTTTCTAAATATTATCTCTTTTTAATTCAACCGATTAACAAAATTCTCTAAAAGGTACAATCAACTTAACAATGGTTATATATTATAAAGTTATTATTAATTGTTGTTTATGAATTTTATTGTTGATTGAAAATGATGTTCTCTATCTACGCTAATATACCAATTGTCTAAAGGAATAATTATGAAAGTTTTTACCTTAAAAAAAGTGGTTGCCCTAAGTGCATTGGCTTTATCTACCAGTGTCTTTGCGATGGATGTAACGTTTAACGATGAGATGTGGAATGCTGACAGCATACCTGAGGGTCAACAGTGTCTAGACTACGGTGGTAAAAGCCCTGCCACGCCGAGTATGACGGTCTCAAACATTCCTGATGGAGCTGATAGCTTGGTCTTTGTCTACAACGATGTGAGTAACAAACGTATGCAAAAGGGCGGGCATGGAATTGTCAGCTACGCATTGTCAGAGGGCAAAACCAGTGTCGAGGTGCCACGCGTGTTTGGCCATACTTATGAAGTGCCAGTCGGTGTAGAAATGGTGGCTGAATACCGCAGTCGTAAGGGCGATGTCCGCGGTGCATATAAGCCACCCTGTTCAGGTGGTAAAGATCATTTGTATACGATAGATGTGCAGTCATGGCAGGGCGATATGATGACTGCTGAGACGACAATTGAGATGGGCCGCTATTGATACGTTAGCTATTTCAATCGAGGTATAAAACAGCCGTCTATATAGTTTCTAGGCGGCTTTTTCATGATGGTAAGTTATGTTCCACGTATCTATAAAATGTGCTAGCTTAGTAAGTAGACAACGCTTTGATTGAGGCTTGCAACATTTGATGCAACAAATAAGTGTGAGTCAGTTGTATATTGAGTTGAGACAGGGTTATAGTAAAATGCAGATTAAACATTATAATTATTAGAATAATGATATCGCAGTGATTATGCCAAGTTTTATAGTACAATTGTACTCTGATAAGTATCAGTAACCTATATTACTAAAATTTCATATCATAACGCTAAAAAATCATGTTAGATTAGATTATAAATAATTATTAAAAGCTAAAAATATTATTAATTGTATTTAATTTTGAAATGTCTCTCAATTTGGATTAATTATTTTATAAATGGATTTTCTTATGCATACAATGACAAGCCAACCTTCAGAAAATAGAAAAATAAATGGTGAGCATATTATTCTCAGCCTAACGTATATTGGCAAAAACATCGAAATGAAATCAGGTGTGGAGCTGACCCGTGCTCTTGAAAACTGGCGAAGATATTTCAATGAAAGTGGCTTGGTTTCAGCGCTTGTGATTAATGACAATTATTTCGTCCAGAATATTCAAGGTCCAAGACCTGCTGTCAATACTGCTTTAGCTAAGATAGTTGAGGAACATTTTGAAATTTTTCCCAATATTGTCAAGCTAGAGGAAATAGAAACCTGCAAGTGGAATGGATTTTTAGTCAAGCATCTAACATCAAGCATTGAAGATGAAGAGTATGCTTTAAAAAGCTTCTCGGTAGGTTCTGACTATAATCCCTATATGATGAAAAATACTCAGATTGAAAACTTTTTGAAATTAATCTTTGAGGATAGTTAATCCAGAAAAACTTAAACGGGTTGTATCTATTTACCGTGTTTATTTATTATGTTGATTCGCCGTTGTAGTCACTTGTTTCAATTATCAGGAATTATAAGTTTTGTTATTGCATATAATGCATCCTATGTCGATTACTGAGACAACAGGTGAGGTCGGTCAATATTGAGATGTTCGTTGTATTAGTTAGCGTAAAAAGCCGTCTATAAAGTGTCTTTTACTTTAGATAAATTTTTTATAAATAAGGTTTCTTATGCATATCGCTACAAGCCATAAATTAAAAAACAATAATAAAAATGGTCAGCATATTATTCTCAGTCTAACGTATATTGGCAAAAACAGTGACAGTAACAATGGAATAGAGTTGGCTCGTCTTCTTGAGCAATGGCGAAGAAATAATGAAAAAAGTGGTGTAACCTCAGCGCTCGTCGTTAATGACAATTACTTCATTCAAAATATTGAAGGTCCAAGACCTCTTATTAATGAAATATTAGTCAAATTAATCAATGAGTATGCTTACCTAGTACCTCATCTCAGTGAGATTGAGGAGATAGAGGTACATAGGTGGGATGGGTTTTTGATGAAATACTTAACATCAAGTGTAGAATACGAAGAATATACCCTAAAAAGCTTCTCAGCAGGTGCTGACTTTAATCCTTATCTAATGAAAAGTACTCAGATTACAAGCTTTTTGAAAGCGATATTTGAGGATACCGAATCCAATAAGCCTTAGATAGCTTCTCTATTCTGATTGGCGTAAAAAAGCTGCCTATACGTGTGTATAGGCGGCTTTTTGATGAGAGTAAGTTGTGTTTCATATATCTATGAAATGTGCTGACATTACTAATGTGGTAAAGTTTTAGCTGATACTCGCAACATCTAACTGATGAGAAAACGTTGGTCAGTCGTATTGTGGAGTTTGAGGTTAGGGCTGATCTATATTATTAATAAAAGGAACAATATAATTTGTTGAAACTGATACTAAGCTAAAGTGTTGATATTTTAGATTGTTGTATTTATTTCTAATAATTCCTCTTCTATACCACCAAATAAACTGTTGAGGAATAATCGATTTTCTGTCTTCATCACGACTCTTCAATATTGGATATTCATTTAGATTGACTATCCAGTCGGGATGGTTCTGTTCAATTGATTCAAATAGAATGGAGACATCGATAACCTTGGATAAGCTTTTATAGGCAGTTTCATCAAAACCTTCTTTACTTGTAATTCCGTTCGTAAGGCTCGTAAAAGTAGGGATGTAATCGTTAAGGATTCGATAAACAGTTGATAGGTCTAAGCTAACTAATGACTTTACATAATCATTCAAACGGTTTTTGTTCACATATTCACTTAATATCCAAAAAATACGTGATACTAAGTCAGGGTGTTCAGAGGTGATGTCAATAGACTCAATCTTAGAAAATATTTCGTTTCCTAGATGTTCACCTAACTCGTTTCTTTCTTCCAAGCTAAAACAGTTAGGTTTCGGGTTTTCATTTTCGCTATGATACAGCCATCTGAATAATTCAGTCTTGTATTCAAGTGTTGGGGCATTATCAAGCGCAAGCTTTGCAATTTTTATTTGTTCATTTTTATCGGTATTAATTATCATATCTGCAATTAACACTACAGATTGAACAAGAGTATTAAAAGACAAAAAGGTTTTAGTATCAGGAATAATATCGCCAACTTGTGCTATAGATAGAATTAGAGGTTGGTAATCACCGTCACTCCAGTCAATTTGGCTACGTAATTTTTGTATTACCTTTTCAGCATTTTTGGGTGTTATAAAATTTTTTAGTGAATTTTCTTGAGGATTAAAAGGCTCATTCCAGTTATTTATATTCTGCAATACTTGGCTTACTTCTATGTCAGATACGTCACTAGGCGATACTGAGTAAGCAAAGTATCTTGAAAAGTAGTTTTTCGAACATATTCTTTGGTTATCAGTCCAAATTTTATGAGAGTCTCCTGAGTGGTGTACCCTTCCATACACAGCTTGTAGTTTCGGGAAAAGGTTTTTTAACAATTCTTTCAAACCTTTTTTATTGTTTGATGCAGTCGTATCTAGTGCGTTGTCAATGAGCGTTTTAATCCGCTCTTTGTCAGCGTCATGAAATGAGCCACTACTAGCAGAGAGAGTTCCGACAAATAGTTCCTCGTTATCTCTGATAGACTCGTATAGTCTAGGGTAGAAAGCTCTAATGCCTTCTATCAACATCAAATCCACAGGATTGACTTCGCCTTTTAAAATAGGTAAAGAGAATGTCAGAATATTGCCATAAAGTTTGGCTTTTCTTGGTGTTGTGATACATTTCTCAAATGCTGAAATAAAGTTTTTTCCAAACTCTTGGGCTTGTTCTTGAGATAACTGAATACTTGCTAAGTCCAACGCTTCCTCAATTGCTTGAAAGCAAAAATCCCTGAGTATTAACTTATTAATATGTGGTAGATGTAGAGGTACTTGTATGATTTTTTCTAGAAACGCTTCGCCAGAGTTTCCTTTAGAAGTCGAATATCTATTTTGTAAAGATGAAGCAACAATATCTTTATCAAATGAAAGAATGTAAGAGGTGTACTTAAAGTCAGCTGTCAGTTTTACTAGACGAAACAAGGCATGAATTTCCGTCTTATCTAATCTATCAACATCATCAATCAAGACCAATACACGCTTTTGAGATTTTTCTAAAAGCTGTTCAGTTCTACTCTTGAAAACATTTATATCTGGCATTGAAATGTAAGACGATACTATTTCGCCTACTGCTTCCATGCCAGCTGCACTAGATATAGGTTTTAATATCTTATTACTAATATCTTTAAATCTGTCCTCTCTTGTTGCTAGCTTGGTGTCCAAAGCATCAGCTATTTGGTTAAAAAACCCCATTAAGAGCTGATCTTCTGTACCAAACCGCCAAGGATTAAATTTTATACATATAACATCATCGTTTGTATTAAGAGATTGTTCAATAAAGTTGAGGACTGATGTTTTACCATCGCCCCATCTACCGTAAAGACCAATTACGATACTGCTTGGGTCACGACGATTAGCAATTACTTGTGCTACTCGTTCAGAAAATTTCCAACGAGAGAATATATCTTCTTCTTTAGTAGAAACTGGGGCATCGGAAGAGTAGTTTTCAGTTGTCATTTCAATCCTTAATGAACTGAGCTTTAGTCAAAATAGATGTTTTGATTCTAAGTTTAGGCTGCGCTATTGCTCCACCTACGCTTATTTTGGAATACCAAAACCCTAGTTACCCAACCTCAACACTCGTCACATTCTGAAAGCCTCTTGGCAATTGACCACCGCGATTGCCGCGCACACCCGTGTAGTTAGCTAAGTCATTTGGCTTTAGCGTCACATGCCGCTTGCCGGCGGTAATGACTAAACTGTCTTGCTGACTGAGTGGCGTGACGGTAAGTACTTCTTCGCTGTCTTTTAATTTGATAAGTTTGTTGCCTTTACCGCGCGCCTGCTCAGGCAAATCATCGAGCGCAAATATCAGTAAATACCCTGCATTGGTCACCACGGCGACATGGTCAGGCGCTACCTTTGCATTGGTACTTTCACCGTCAGCATTGGCAGGCGTTTCTACTGAGGCATCGATACGGGCAACAGGGAGTAAGCGGCTCTCAGCTGCGAGATTAATGATATTTTTCCCCGCTTTTTGATTGCTGTCTAGGTTGCCAAGTGTGTTGATAAAACCGTAACCTGCCGAGCTGGCCAAAATAATACGTTGATTGTCAGCACCCGTTAGTAGCTGCTCAAAGCTAGCACCTGCTGGTGGCTTTAGCACACTGGTCAGCGGGTCGCCTTGACCACGAGCCGAAGCAAGGTTGTGCGCATCAATGCTATAGCTGCGTCCAGTGCTGTCGAGTATGTATATTCTCTCGTTGGATTTACCGCGCACGTGCGCTTGATAGCTGTCACCTGAGCGATAGCTCATGCCAGCGGCATCGACATCATGACCTTTAGCAGCACGAATCCAACCTGCTTTTGACAAGATAGCAGTGACAGGCTCGCTCGGCACAAGGTCAGACTCTTTTAGTGCTTGCGCTTCTTCGCGCTCTGCCAATGGTGACACGCGTTCATTGCCGTGCTCTTTCATATCAGCGGTCAGCTCTTCGATCAGCAAGTTGGTCAGACTGTCTGGATTGTCCAAATACTCTTGAATAGTGGCGCGTTCAGCAGCCAACTCATCTTGCTCGCGGCGCAGCTCAATCTCCTCTAATTTTGCCAACTGACGCAGACGAATATCCAAGATGGCATTGGCTTGAATGTCAGTCAGATCATAATCTTGCATCAATGTTGCTTTTGGATCGTCCTCTTCACGAATGATACGAATGACTTCATCAATATTCAGATAAGCAATCAGTAAACCCGCCAAAATATGCAAGCGCTTGTCGATTTTATCAAGGCGATATTGCAAGCGGCGCGTGACTACAGAACGGCGACAGATTAGCCATTCATCAAGAATTTCTCTTAAGTTTTTAACCTGCGGCTTACCGTTTAGACCAATCATATTCATATTGACGCGGTAATTGCTTTCTAGATCTGTACTGGCAAATAGGTGGCTCATGACGCGATCGACATCGACCCGTGTTGATTTTAACTCCAGCACGATACGGCACGCATTTTCGTGATCTGATTCATCATGGATGTCTGTGACCCAAGGCAATTTTTTATCCGTCATGAGCTTGGCGATTTGCTCTTGGATTTTGTTGCCTGATACTTGATAAGGTAGAGCATCGATGATGACGAGATTTTTTTCTTTAGGGTCAACATGAAAGGTTGCGCGCATCTTATAGCTACCGCGACCAGTCTCATACATCGCTTGCAAATCTTTTTTACTGGTAATGATTTCAGCAGGGGTTGGCAAGTCTGGCGCTGGTATCGATTGGGTAAGTTGTTTCACCGATAGCTCGGGATTTTTGAGTAAACGAATTGCCGCACGTACCACTTCATTGAGATTGTGCGGTGGAATATCGGTTGCCATACCGACCGCGATACCTGTTGTACCGTTTAGCAAGATGTTGGGCAGGCGGGCAGGTAGGGTGGTTGGCTCTTGCATCGTGCCATCAAAGTTATCCTGCCAATCGACCGTACCTTGACCTAATTCTGCAAGCAAGGTATTAGCGTAAGCTGACATTTTAGCTTCGGTATAACGCATCGCGGCAAATGACTTTGGATCATCTGGGCTACCCCAGTTACCTTGCCCCGTGATAAGCGGATAGCGATAGCTGAACGGCTGCGCCATCAGCACCATGGCTTCATAACAAGCACTGTCACCATGCGGATGGTACTTACCCAATACGTCACCGACCGTACGTGCAGACTTTTTGGCCTTGGCAGAGGACTTTAACCCCAGCTCACTCATGGCATAGACGATGCGACGCTGGACAGGTTTTAGACCATCAGCGATGTTTGGCAGAGCCCGATCCATAATGACGTACATGGCGTAGTTGAGATAGGCTTGCTCAGTGAACTCCGCGACTGAGCGAGTATCCATCGGTTCATTGGGAATGATTGGGGCAATCGTATTATCAATAACATCAGACATAAAATAGGATTCACTTATCAGTTTTAATAGGTATAGATAATTGGTTCAGGCGTACAAATAGGATAGTGCTATCGTAAAGGAAATTGGCAGAATTAAAAAGGCATAAGTCATAATAGACGACAGGTCGTGACGCGCTTTATTAAGTTTCTCTATCGTGCTTTGGTTGGTAGCTTTTACAAAATAGCTGAAGTATAGTTAACTCAACTTTTGACTATTATTGTTTGTAAAAACCCATTATCTATCCATTATACGGAGTAGTTGCTATGTCATCTGTGTCATCTGCCTGTTTTTCGCGCGTACATAAATATCATGCAACCAAACACACACTGTTATTGGCTATTGTCGCCAGTGTGGGGTTGACGGCTTGTAGTTCACAGCAATCAAGTAAGCCGGTAGTAGAGCCATCAACAAGTAGCGCAATAAAAAAACCA
>NZ_JBQSVL010000095.1:0-8685 GCF_052376215.1 Psychrobacter sp. AOP7-B1-24 | reverse complement strand
TAATGACATGATTGCGGTGTTCTTTACCGTTAGTTCTGAACTGTATCACAGTTTTGGGGCTGTATTGTTGAACATGCCCCCAACTAACGATAGTTTTCACCCGTATAAAAGTTATATTGTACTACTTAGGGCGTGTCTTCAACTCACTCGATAGTCATTTCAATGGGCTAAAAATAGCTGAATCTTGCCAAATATCTGGTTAGTACCCCGATATTATTGGCGCTATTTTCCTTGTTTGACGGCAATTTATCTCATTTTTATCACCATTTTTGAAATGAAGACATGCCCTAGTGACGATTAGCTGTTTTACGAGTATTTACACGTGGGCACTGAGCATAGTTTTTGTTATAGTAGAGCGAGTCAGTAATCAGCGTATTGTATTTGTCAGTTGCCGTATGATTGAGTCATAACAACTGTGCTCGATAGGGTTAGCGAAATGCGATATTATGGCTAAAATATTTGGTGTGCATAGCAGTCATTTAAGTGTTCGTTAATATTAGAAGAGATGCTGAGCATTTAAAACCAATAAAGTAGTACCTTACAGTCATAAAACACAGTTATAAAACACAGTAATAATATTAGGAAAAGGATGGGCGGTAATGAGTGAGCAGTCACCAAAGAACAATATAGATAACCTAAATCAGACCGTCGCAGGCACTAGCGATAATTCGACTGAAAAAGCAACTGAAAAAGAGTTTTTGGACAGTATTCGCCAAAATATCGATGCAGTAGACTGTGAAATTCAGACGCTGATTAATGACCGTGCCAAGCTGGCTCAGCAAGTGGCTATAGTAAAGAAAAACAATATTGCTAATGATGCCTCTGCTGACAATAGTAATCCTATTTTTTATCGTCCTGAGCGCGAAGCACAGGTACTAAAAGCGGTTATGCAACGCAATGCTGGTCCAATCGCTGATGAAAAAATGGCACGCTTATTCCGTGAGATTATGTCAGTGTGCTTGGATTTAGAAGCGCCGCAACGCATTGCTTTTTTGGGGCCAATCGGTACTTTTACGCATGCTGCTGCACTCAAGCATTTTGGTAAAGCTGCTGATACCGTGCCAATGACGACCATTACTGATGTGTTCCGTGAAGTAGAAGCGGGCACAGCAATGTATGGCGTGGTTCCTGTTGAAAACTCTTCAGAAGGCGTTGTGAACCATACGTTGGATGGGTTCTTATCTTCGACGTTAAAAATCATTGGTGAAGTTGAGTTGCCCATTCATCAGAACTTCTTGGTCGCTGAGCATACTAAGATAGATGGTTTGAGCCGCATTTACTCTCATCAGCAATCATTGGCACAGTGTCGTCATTGGCTCGATGTGAATTTTCCAAATGTTGAGCGTGTTGCGGTATCGAGTAATGGTGAAGCTGCCCGTCGTCTAAAAAACGAGTGGCACTCAGCAGCGATAGCAGGTGATGTGGCAGCAGCAGAGTATGACTTGCATAAGCTTTATGCAAATATCGAAGACAACCCAAGCAATACCACGCGCTTCCTTATTATTGGTCATGAAGCCGTTGCGCCATCGGGTCAAGACAAAACATCTATCGTTGTATCTGCTCATGACAAAGCAGGCGCATTGATCGAGATATTAAAGCCGTTGTCTTATCATGGTGTGTCTATGACCAGTATCGAAACACGTCCTGAGCGTCCTAATAAATGGGCATACGTTTTTTTTATTGATATGGATGGTCATATCGATGATCCAAATGTCAGTGCAGCCATCAATGACATTCGTCCGTTAGTGAAGGATTTACGCGTATTGGGCTCATATCCAAAAGCTGTTCTGTAAAGCAAGCCGCTATAAATTTTACCAGCATTTCGGTTACATGCTATTTTTTGCAAGTAGCATGTAACTCATGACAGATGAACCAGTCATCTAAGGATAAATCATGCAGTCACCTCAATCGACAGAGTCAAATTTATCACCATTAGTACCTGCTTATGCCAGTATTTTAGAATTGGCGCCCTATCAAACAGGTAAGCCGGTAGAGGAGTTGACGCGTGAATATGGTGTCTCAGATGTGGTGAAGCTTGCCAGTAATGAAAATCCCGTTGGCTGTTCACCGAAAGTCACGCTCGCAATCACTGAGCAATTAGGACAGCTGGCACGTTATCCTGACGGCAATGGTTATTATCTCAAGCAAGCATTGGCTGATTTTAATGACGTCAATGTCGAGCAGATTACCTTGGGTAATGGCTCGGATGATTTGCTGGATATCTTAGCGCGTAGTTTTGTTGGTGCTGGTGATGCCATCGTTTATAGTGAGTATGCCTTTGTGGTGTATTCGATGTTAGCGAAAATGCAAGGCGCGATGGACGTTGAAGTGCCTGCCCAGCGCTTTGCTCATGACCTAAAGGCTATGAGTCAGGCGGTTCAAGATAACCCTAATACCAAAATTGTATTTATCTCTAATCCTAACAATCCAACGGGTACTTTGCTTTCTCATGAAGAGTTGCGGGCGTTTGTGGCGAGTGTGCCCAGTTCGGTTTTGGTGGTTTTAGATGAGGCTTATATCGAGTACAGCCCTGAAAGTAATAATCGGGTGCTGATTGATGAGTTTGATAATGTTGTCATCGTACGTACATTCTCCAAAGCTTATGGGCTGGCTGGTCTGCGTGTTGGTTATGCGCTCAGCTCAGTTGCCGTTGCTGAATTGTTGAACCGTATTCGTCAGCCATTTAATGTGAGCCGTATTGGCTTGGCGGCTGCCGCTGCTGCACTTTCGGATCAAGACTTTATCGAAAAAACTCGTTTGATGAATGATGAGCAAATGCGCTGGATGGAGAAGCAGTTGGATGCGCTAGGCTTAGGGTTTATCAAATCACATGCCAATTTTATTATGGTAGAAATAAAAGTTGAGATGGAAGACATAACCGCGACTTCTATTCATGAAGCGTTGCTAGAGCAAGGAGTTATTCTGCGTTCGTTAGCTGCTTATGGCTTACCTAACTGGTTACGTATTACCGTGGGTTTAGCAGAAGACAACCTACGCTTGATCGATACGTTGCGTTCTATCTTAACAGAGGATTAAAGGCTGTGGCTCGGTTGCTTGTGCTAGATGTTTAGTTTTAAGTGCTGAATTCTAAGTACTTGGTTCTAAGTGCTAAGCTCTAAGCTTCTACTACTAAGCCTTTGGGTGCTAAGTCTTTGGAGCAGCCGATACACTATTAAGTTTTATAACGATAACCTGAGTTTTTATCGAAGCTCACGTTGATTTATTCAATGAGAAAAGCCGTGATTAGTCAAAAAGTTAGCCAAAAAGAAAGTCAACAACCTAAGAAAAAATCGCTTAAAACATCTCAATCACCGTTATTCAAACAAGTCTGTGTTATTGGACTTGGACTGATCGGTGCCAGTTTGGCTCAAGCTATTAAAGATAATGGTTTGAGTCAGCGCTTGGTTGCCGTCGATAGAGATGCGCCCAGTATAGAGGAAGCCATTCAACATGGCTTACTAGATGCAGGCAGTTCGGTATTGAGTGACGTGGTTCATGGTAGTGATTTAATCGTCATTGCTGTACCTGTGCAAGCCATACAATCCGTGTTTGTCGATATCAAAGCGGCGATGGACAACGGACAGCTTGCTACTGACTGCATCATTACTGATGTCTGTAGTACCAAGGTCAATATCATTGATGCGGCAAACGCTGTGTTTGGTTCATCGCCAACTGGATTAGTACCAGCCCATCCGATTGCTGGTGCGGAAAATTCAGGGTATCATGCCCGCCGCGCTACTTTATTTGCCAATCATAGTGTTATCATTTGTGAGCTGCCAACGACCAGTTTAGTCGCGATAGATAAGCTACGACGATTATGGGAAGCGGTTGGTGCCAGCGTGATGGCGATGGACGCTGATCGCCATGATTCTATATTGGCGCATACCAGTCACTTGCCGCATTTGCTCGCTTTTAATTTGGTTGAGCAATTGGCCAGTCATGATGATAATTTAGACATGTTTCGCTATGCAGCGGGCGGATTCCGTGATTTTAGCCGTATTGCTGCTAGTGACCCTAAAATGTGGCACGATATATTTTTTGCTAATGAAAGCGCGATTGTTAGTGCCCTTGACGAGTATGGCGTCTATTTACAGACCATGCGCCAACTAATCATTGATAAAGATTCAACCGCCCTGATGGGACTTTTGGGCCGCGCGCAAGCCGCACGGCGACATTTCGGCCATATGTTAGCCAGCACCCCTTATACGGATACTTCTGCCATGTCAGCATCTTATAACATTACTCCTAGCAACACTGTTTCAGGCACCATTGCTATTCCTGGTGACAAATCCATCTCGCATCGCAGTATTATGCTTGGTAGCCTTGCGACAGGCGTGACCCATGTCACTGGGTTTTTAGAAGGGGAGGACGCCCTTGCGACCTTGCAAGCGTTTCGTGATATGGGTGTGACCATTGAAGGGCCAGATAAAGGAAGGCTAACCATTCATGGTGTCGGTATGAATGGGCTAAAACCAAGTAAGACGCCATTATATATGGGCAATTCAGGCACCAGTATGCGTCTGCTATCGGGTATCTTAGCGGCACAATCGTTTGATAGTGTACTGACTGGCGATACCAGTTTAAACAAGCGTCCGATGGAACGAGTGGCGGCACCGCTGCGTACCATGGGTGCTGTGATTCAGAGCACAGGTCATAGTGGCACTGCGCCGCTTAGCATCACTGGCCGTGATACTGTCGGTGAACCGCTGCAAGGTACTGAATATGATATGCCAGTGGCATCTGCACAGGTGAAGTCTTGCTTGCTATTAGCAGGGCTGTGGGCAGAGGGCACAACAACCGTTATCCAACCGGAAGTCAGTCGCGACCATACCGAGCGTATGCTGTCAGCCTTTGGTTATCCAGTGGCGGTAGATGGCAATCGTATCAGTGTCACAGGCGGCGGGCAGCTAACGGGTGGCGATATTGCTGTCCCTGCTGATATCTCTTCAGCGGCATTTTTTATGGTGGCTGCTGCTATCAGTCAAGGTAGCGAATTGACGCTAACGCAAGTCGGTATCAATCCTACGCGTACGGGCATCATCGATATCTTAAAATTAATGCAAGCCGATATCACATTAAGTAACGAGACGCATGTGGGCGGCGAGCCAGTCGCAGATATTACGATTCGTGGTTCAAACTTGGTCGGTATTGACATACCAGAACATCTCGTACCGCTAGCGATTGATGAGTTCCCAGTACTGTTCATTGCTGCCAGCTGTGCAACAGGCCGCACGGTGTTAACTGGTGCAAAAGAGCTACGTGTTAAAGAATCAGATCGTATTGCGGTCATGGCTGAAGGCTTGCACACGCTTGGTATTGACTGTACTGTGACCGATGATGGGCTGATTATTGAAGGTAAGGGCATCGAAGGTCAAGCTATAACAGGTGAAAGAGGCGAGGTCAATAACAGTCAGCCTGTATTCGGTGGCGGTCACATCACCTCGCACCATGATCATCGCATTGCCATGAGTTTCGCTGTTGCTAGTTTGCGTGCGGCTGAGCAGATCACTATCGAAGGTGTCGAGACTGTCAATACTAGCTTCCCAGGATTTGCTGAATTGGCCAATCAAGTCGGTATGTCTATTCAAGTTGAAGGTGCTGATCACTAAGACCACATGATTGCTCATATTGTGAGTCATCAGACTTATGATAAGTGAGATTGTTTGTTAAGATTGGCCTAAGATTATTTTCAAAACAGTCTTTATCGTTAGCAATGTGTTGATGCCCAAAATGGTATCAACGCATTGCTTTTTTACTTTTATCTTATCTGTAGTAACCCTGCGCTCTTGCTTTGATACTTCTACTGTTTGTAGAGACAGGTGAGGTCGCGCTTTGCTCTAACACGTTGTATTTTACTATGACTATCCAAAATGTCGCAAAAAAACCAGTCGTTCCTATCAAAACGACCAAAAATGGCATCATTACTGCGCTTATCGCTTTTTGTATTTGGGGTGCTTTTCCACTATATTTCAAAAAACTGGCGGCCTATAACGCGACAGAAATTATCGGACATCGCATTATTTGGACGTTTTTATGCTTGCTAATCGTAGTGGTTGCCACCAAGCGCTGGCAGTGGATAAAGACGTTAAAGCAAAACCCAAAGTGGGTCGCTTTGACGTTTGTATCGGGCATTATTATTGCGACCAATTGGCTCACCTATGTGTGGGCGGTCAATCAAGATCGTATCCTTGAGGCCAGTTTAGGCTATTTTATCGGTCCATTGGTTGGTGTGGCCCTCTCGATGATTTTGTTTAAAGAGCGCCTGCGCCCTTTACAATGGGTAGCGATTGGTTTTGCGCTGTTATCGGTGGTTATACAAGTAATCATGATAGGTAGTCTGCCATGGTTATCACTGGTATTAGCCTTTAGTTTCAGTACCTATGGTACGGTTCAGCGCCAAACACCACTAAAACCGATTGAGGCGATGTTTGTCGAAACCACCATGCTGGTACCTATTGTGATTTGGTGGTTTTGGCAGTCTGATGTGGTCAGTAGCCAGTTGAGCTTTTGGTTTACATCAGATATTTGGCTGTTAATGATTGCGGGTCCTATTACACTGATACCATTATTGCTATTTAATAAATCGACTAAAATGGTCGCTTTTAGTATTTTAAGCTTTATGAATTATCTGACCCCGACCTTTATTTTCTTTTTGGCTGTATTCTATTATAAAGAGCCATTTGATTTACATCGTTTAGCGGTCTTTGGCCTGATTTGGCTAGGTCTGCTATTATTCAGCATTGATCTATGGCGCCATCGCCCAAGCAAGGTCTTAAAAGCAGCGCGTTTGCGTGAAGAAGCACTGCAGAAAACCAATTAAAAAAACTGAGTTTAAAACTCTAATTAAACATTTAGCAAGCAAGGATGAGAGCATGTTTCATACTGAATCTGATGTGGTATTTGTAAAAGGTTTAAAAGTAGAGGCCGTCATCGGTGTCTACGAGTGGGAGCGGGCAATTACCCAGCCCCTCCTTATTGACATTGCGCTGGAAACTGATATTAGCGCTGCTGTTGTGTCAGATGATGTCGGTGATGCGCTGAGCTATAAAGAGGTCTGCGACGATGTCAGCGAGTGGTGTAAAGAGATTCAAGCAAAATTGCTTGAGCATTTGGCAGGGCTTATCGTAGATAAATTACTCAAAAAATATAACTGTCAAAAAATCACGTTCAGCATTTCCAAGCCGACGGCTATTGCACAAGCGGATGCGGTTGGGGTGCAAATCACACGCTATGCGCCAGTATCAACAGACGAGCCAACAGATAAAGAAGCTGCCAAAGACGCGGATAATAGCCAAGCCGATGATGCATAAAACATCAATAGATTTAAATCTGAAAGCATTAAAACAAGGCGCGCCTAAACAGCTGCAAGCGCAGTATGTGACGGCCGTGATATTGGCATTGGGCAGTAATTACCAAGCCGATAAGTATTTGCCGTGTGTCCGTGAGGGTTTGGCAGCGCTAGGGGAGATACAGTTATCAACCCCGTTTCAAAATCCCGACTTTACGGCGACTATCGAGCTACCAAAACCTGACTATATCAATCAGTGTGTCTACTTACGTTTGGCAGAGCCTGTGACATTGCAGCAGTTGCAAGCGTGGTTTAAGCAGATGGAAGGCGAGTGCGATCGAGAGCGTTTGCCAGTAGCAAAAACGTCAGTCAAGAAAGTCACCATGGATATCGATATTCTGTTGATAGAAGTAGTTACTGATAAAAATAGCCTAAGCAAAAATTCATCATCTAATCAAAAATCCGAATGGCTAATCATGGCAGATCGCTATCCATTTAAAGCGCATGAACGCGCAGGAGTTGAGGAGTTAGTTTCAAATCGTCTTTAGCTTACTGGTTTATCTCTCTTGCCTAATGCCTGCCAGATTCTTCTTGCTTGAAAATCCTCGTTTTTTAAAACAATGTCAATTTCATCTGTGTAGTAATCGCAAACTAAAAAACTATACACGTATGTAAACAATTGTTAGTATTAGTTACTAATTATCTCTGAAATACTACCATTCATGCAAAAACTCATCAATTTTTTGAAGATTAAACCAATCACGAGTCTAGCAATCATACTCATGATGTCTACTTTATCTGCCTGCGACAAAACCCCTTCCGAACACCTTCAAGCCCTTACCGAAGACAAATACCCTGTGGCAAATATGCCAGATGAGCCGTTAGAAACCCCACTTGAGATTAACGTCGAACCCAAGCGCTTAGCCATGACCAGTTCATGGAGCGCAGGGATAAAAGACGATGGGACGCTTTGGACATGGGGTACAGATGGTCTACTGCGTGATACCAAGACAGGACAAGATCCAACGCCTAGGCAAGTCGAGGGTGTCAATGATGCGGTGGCTGTGTCAGGTGATGGGAGTCATATGTTATTACTCCGTAAAGATGGCACAGTATGGGGCTGGGGTAGCAATAACGAACATCAGATAGATCCTAACGATAAAGATACTTTTATTGAAGAGCTAAGAGAGATCAAGGAGATTAAAGATGTAGTAGATATCGTAGCTGGATCTGACAATTCGCTATTCGTTCTAGCCAATGGTGATGTGTATGCATTAGGTAGTAATAATTTTGGTTTAATCAATGGTAGAACTGCTAAGCACTTAGATAAACCGACTAGAATTAATGGGTTTCAAAGTATTGTATCTATTGATTTAACTATTGGATCAATATTAGCT
>NZ_JBQSVL010000094.1:0-8865 GCF_052376215.1 Psychrobacter sp. AOP7-B1-24 | reverse complement strand
AAGATGGTCGGACCAACAAAGTTACCGTCTTCATAACCTTCCACCTGACAACCGCGACCATCGAGCCTTAGTTGCGCCCCTTCATCAACACCCGCTTGGATTAAGTGCTCTACACGTGCTTTGGCTTGCTTAGATATTAGCGGGCCTAAGTCTTTGTCGTCCTTGCCAGCGGATACCACCAGCTGGGCTGATTTTTCTACAATGTCATCCACCCATTGCTTAGACTCACCAACCAACACCACGACAGACAGTGCCATGCAGCGCTGCCCTGCTGCACCAAATGCGGCCCCTGCTAACTGATTCAGAGATTGCTCTCTATTGGCATCAGGCATGATGACGGCATGGTTTTTCGCGCCCATCATGCATTGCACACGTTTGCCCGCCTGACCTGCACGGTCATACACATGCTTACCCACTGCGGTTGAACCAACAAAAGACATCGCTTTTATATCAGGGTGATCACACAATGCATCGACTGTCTCTTTACCACCATGAACGACATTTAACACCCCTTTTGGTATACCTGCCTCAAGTGCCAACTCGACCAATCTCATGGTAACGATTGGGTTTTGTTCAGACGGTTTTAAGATGAATGTGTTACCTGTAGCAATAGCCATTGGAAACATCCATAGCGGTATCATGGCAGGAAAGTTAAAAGGAGTAATACCTGCACAAACGCCTATTGGCTGTTGCACGGTATACATATCAACGCTACTGGCGACATTTTCAATGTAGCCACCTTGCTGCAAGTTGCCGATACCTGATGCGTGTTCTACAACTTCAAGTCCTCTAAACACATCACCTCTAGCATCTGCTAGCGTTTTACCTTGCTCTTCGGTCAATAGCGCCGCCAGTTCATCCATATGCTCACGTATCAGCTCTTGATACTTCAAAAATACACGAGCTCTTTTGCTGATAGGTGTGCTACGCCAGCTCTGAAACGCTTCAGATGCGACCTTAACGGCTTGCTCAATCTCTTCAGGGGTTGATTGCGGCACCTTGGCGATCACTTCTTGAGTGGCGGGATTGGTGATATCAATCCATTCGGTAGTCGTTGATTCCGTAAATTCACCATTGATCAGTTGTTGTACTCTGCGTGGTTCTGTATTCATGACTTGATTCCTTAAATAGATATAAAACAGGCGTTTAAACTTATGTATTGAGTTTCATGAGCGGCTCTGGTGTAACGACTTCTTCCTCAGTGGTCACGCTCATCTCTTTTTGCTTGTTTTTAGAATTAAAAACGAGGTTCATCAGAATGGCTAAAAAAGTCGCTGTACCGATACCACCCAAATCAAAGCCCGCAATGTTTAGCGAATAGTTACCAGTGCCTAGGATAACTGGAACGGCAGCGACCAACATATTGCCATTCTTACTAAAATCGATGTTTGCATTCATCCAAATGCGTGCACCAGCGATCGTAATCAGACCAAAGACGACGATTGAAGCACCTGTCAAGATAGCCACAGGGATTGTGCTAACTAAGGTGCCAAATTTAGGGGATAAACCCAATAGAATGGCAAAAACACCTGCTATGACAAAGACAACGGTAGAGTAAATTTTGGTCGCGGCCATTACGCCGATGTTTTCTGCATAGGTCGTCATGCCAGTACCACCTACCGAGGCCGAGAGTGTGGTACAAAGACCATCAGCAAAGAACGCTCTGCCCATATAAGGTGAAATGCTTTTGCCAGTCATGGCTTCTACTGCTTTGAAATGCCCAAGGTTTTCGGCGATTAGGATGATAAAGACAGGTGCAATAACTAATATGGCACTGGTTTCAAATACAGGAGAATATAGCGTTGGCATACCGAACCAAGCCGCATTGGCAACTGGCGCAAAATCAATTGGTGTACCCATACCCATGACATTGGTTAAGAGGAAGTAAACAAAATATGCCGCAACCAGTCCTATCAACAGTAACAAGCGTCTTACCATACCTCTGGTAAATACGGCGACTGCACAGATACACAACACCGTGACCAACGCCATCCAAGAATCAAAGCTATTACCGATGACGCTTTGTATCGTGACAGGCGCTAAGTGCAAACCGATAATCATGACGATGGACCCAGTGACAACAGGGGGCATCAAGTTCTCAATCCACTCTGCACCTGTCTTCATCACCAGCAGACCCATCAGTGCATATAACACCCCGCAAACCAGCGTACCGCCAAGGGCAATGCCAATATTTGGATTGATACCAGTGCCGCTATACCCTGTTACTGCGACGACTGCGCCTATAAATGCAAAGCTCGAGCCTAAATAACTGGGGACATGACCGCCAGTAATAAGAAAGAAGAGTATCGTGCCTATACCTGTAATGAGCATAGTTAGGCTGGGATCAAACCCCATCAGTAAAGGGGCTAAGATAGTTGCACCAAACATTGCGAATGAATGCTGTGCACCTAAAACCACACTTTTACCCATTGGCAAATATTCGTTGATACCTACCGGTGTCGTTTCTAGGTTTCCAGTGTATGGACGCCATTTCACAAACCATTTATCCATTTTAAATATCCTTAAAAAGTAAAGTGTGATACTTATTTTTTGCACTTACTCAATTGATGATAGCCTCTATTAAAATATATGAGACTGTCACAATCAGGCTTGTGTTTGATATCCAATACTTCACAAATAAGAATATCGTGAGTTCCTACCGAGTTGATGAGTTTGATTTTGCAATCAAAAGAAATACTGGCATCTTCTAATACAGGTGATCCCGTTGATAGAGTCGACCAATTGCCTTGATCAAACCTTTCTTCTAGAGATTTTTTACCACCGAACACACCGCTTAAATCTTGGTGCTCAAGAGCCAGAGTATTGACGCATAGCACCATGTTTTCTTTGAAAAAATTGTATACAGAAGCGCTTCTGTTTAAACATACTAATAGGGTTGGCGGTTCATCAGTGACACTACACACCGCTGAGGCTGTAAATCCTGCACGCCCTGCTGGACCTTCAGTGGTGATGATGTTGACTGCAGCAGCCAATTTGCTCATAGCATCTCTAAAAGTTTGCTGCATGTCGGTTAAGTGATCTGCCGTAGAGGTTAATGATGCTTTAGATTTATGTTTCATTAATGAGGATTGCGTTACTTGGCTTTCTTTCATTGCTGTATTCATCTGTCATTTCCTTTTAAACAATATCCCACCACATATGTAGTCAACTAAAGCGCCTTACTAGGGTTAAATGTTAGGTAACCTTGAATTCACTAACTGCAGTTATTTTTAAATAAGACTTCTTATCCAATGTGTGCTACCGACGCGATTTCGACTAGGGCTTCTGGTTTAACTAACCCACATTGAATACAAAACCTGGCTGGCTTTTCATTGGGGAAGAACTCTGCATAGACTTGATTGACAGCGTCATAGTCTGACCAGTCTTTTACAAAAATTGAATTGAACGTCACATCATCCATATCCCCGCCAGCAGTTTGAATAACGTTTTTGATCGTAGTCAAAACATGGCGGGTTTGGGCGGCTGCATCACCAACATGTACGACATCGTTGTTTTCATCAAAAGGCAACGTGCCAGAGACATAAACAATATTGTCGGCCTTGGTAGCGGGTACATAAGGAGCTAATGGTTTACTGGTACCCTCAGGTATAACGACTTGTTTAGACATATCTATATTCCTATGCTGGTTGAATTAAATATTAAGTATTTGATTTTAGTGTGGGTTTTGGTTGCTTAGCGGGCTGTTTAAAACTTAGCTATCTGAAAAACACTGCTGCATACTCGCAACATCAGAAACCCAACCAAAAAAGTTTTTTACGTTGTAAAGTGTGGCCTCATGAGACTCTGGTGGTCCTGCCTGATAACAAGCGTCATCTAGTAAAACCCCAAAATACTCAAGGAAAAACCCATCTCGAAGCGTAGATTCAACGCAAACATTAGTGGCGATACCAGTGAATAATAAATTACGAATACCACGTGATCGCAGTACACTATCGAAGTTAGTGTTGGCAAAGCCGCTATATCGAGGTTTGTCTATCACGATATCTTGAGGCGCAGGGCTAAGCTCGTCGACCAACTCGTAATCCCAGCCCCCTTTTGCCAATAAGGTCCCGTTAATTTTGGGGTTTTTGCGCATGGTTTTTAAAGCATTTGATTTGTGATAATTGGGCGACCCACTACCACCAGCCTCTACATATTTATTGTCCCAGCCATTTCTAAAATAGATGACCTGTATGCCAGCTTGATGGGCAATATCCACGGCTTGCTTTATCTTGTCTATGACAGGTTTGGTCTTTGTGACATCGAACCCAGCCAAATCTAGATAACCACCTTGACTGGCATAAGCGTTCTGCATGTCCACTACGATCAATGCCGTCTGCGATGGGTCTAACTTAATAGACTCAGGTACTGACTCCAAAATAGGAGAGGAGTCTTTGGTAAAATCTGCACAAATTGTGTTAACCGAGTTCATATTCGCTCCTTTTATTAGGCTGGGCTGACAGCTTGGCTAGCCACTGGAGTATCGACGTTGATACGACTCGTCATCAAGGGTTGAATATGATTACCAAAATCTTCAATACCTTGTACAAAATCATCAAAGGTGAGTAGCACGCCGTCAGTGCCTTCTACTTCAGCGACTTCATCTAACATGCTGGCCACATTTTCAAAAGAGCCGACCAGCGTACCCATATTGATATTGACTGGTGACACACTTGAGGCCATATGGCGAATATTGGTATCTTTACCTGATGTTTTGTCTTTGCCGCCTTGTGACTGTAACCAGTCGATGGCTTCAAAATCTGCACCTTCATTGTATGAGAGCCATTTTGCTTGGGCTTTTTCATCGGTCTCATCTGCAATAACCATAAAGAGGACATAAGTCGGAACATTGCGACCCGTCTTATCGGTTTGTACCTTTAACCGGTCATTAATACCAGCATAAGCAGTTGGCGTGTTTAGGCCTTTACCAAAGACAAAATTGTAATCAGCATATTTTGCAGAAAACGCCAAGCCTGTATCTGATTGACCCGCACAGATAATTTTCATATCCGCTTTTGGAATAGGCTTCACTTGGCAGTCATCCATCTGGAAGAACTCACCCTTCAAATCAGATTGTCCTGTCGCCCAAAGATCTCTTAAAATTTGTACATATTCAGACAGGTAGTCATAGCGCTTACCAAAATAGTCATCACCCGGCCACATTCCCATCTGTCCATATTCTGCTTGCTGCCAGCCAGTCACTACATTCAATCCAAACCGGCCGTTTGAGATGCTATCAAGCGTCGATGCCATTCTTGCGACAATGGCAGGTGGCATTACTAGAGTCGCCGATGTGGCATAGATTTTTATCTTGGACGTGACTGCAGCTAACCCTGCCATCAAGGTAAAGCTTTCAAGGTTATAATCCCAAAACTCTGTCTCTCCGCCAAAGCCGCGTAGCTTAATCATCGAAAGCGCAAAATCAAAACCATAGTGTTCAGCACTTTGTACAACTTGCTTATTAAGCTCAAATGTTGGCTTGTACTGCGGCGCATTTTTTGAAATTAACCAGCCATTGTTACCAATCGGACAAAAAATACCTATTTCCATAATTTCACCTGTAAGTTTCACGAGAAAAGAAAAAATCTATAAAAGAAATAAAATCTTTTACATTTTTTATAAAGCAAAACCCGTGCCATACTAATTAATTGTTATTTATCAAATACTTATTGTTTTTATAGTCATATTTTTTTAAACCATATGGTCTAAAAATATGCTGAAAAATAGTGCAAGGTGTTATAAAATGGTGCAAAATGTTATAAAATAGTGCAGAAGTGCACAAATGATTGAAAATGAATTTTTGGTGATGATTCAGATGGTTTTTGGGCTAAATAAGCAGCAAAGAGACTACTGATTGACGGTCCATTATCTATTCAGTGGACTCATAAACCCATACAGTATTAACCGCTATTGATGTATTTACTTTGGTCATTCAATGAAGTTTTTATTTGATTGTTTAGTACTTGATTGTTTTGACCCTTTTTTAAATTGAATCAACTATCATTTAAAGTTAGGTTTATAGAACTTAGATTTATAGAACTCTGTGATGAGGAACCATACCGTGAGAGAATACGCGCTAAGAGAAGAGACAGAAGTGAGTGCAAAAGTATTGAAGAAGAAAGAACATATCATCAATGCTGCATTGATCGTATTTTCCCAAAAGGGCTTGAACGGGGCTCGAATGGAAGAAATTGCTGAAGAAGCTCATATATCTAAATCCAATATATTTTATTACTTCCAAAGTAAAGATGTTCTTTATGTTGCTGTTTTAGAAAGGGTGCTTAGCAAGTGGCTATCACCTTTGGACGAGATGAATATCAACCAAGACCCAAGAGATGCCCTTAAAACCTATATTGAAGAAAAGTATAAAGTTTCAAAAAAATCGCCTGCTGCCTCAAGATTATATGCGTTAGAGATTATGCAAGGCGCACCTCACTTGATGCCCGTATTAAAAGGACCGTTGAAGTCTTTAGTTCGAGAAAAGGTAGCAGTGATTGATGGGTGGATCGCAGAGAATAAGATTAAATCTGTTTCTGCTATCCATTTAATTTTCCATATTTGGGCAGTCACCCAGCACTATTCTGATTTTTCTACACAAACTGAAGCTGTGTCTCACCATAGTTTAAGAAATAAGAAATTCGCTAATGATGCATTAAACACGAGTATTCAACTGCTTGTAGACAGTTTGGTGATATGACTTGATATTAGATGAGCATGGCTACGACAGAAACCGAAATATAATTGATCTACTTTGACACGACTAAAAACAGCCATTCAAATAAATAGCTCATCACACTCGAAAGCCTCAATTCTAAAGATTGGGGCTTTTCTTTTGGCTGTAAGGTATGCTCTGCCGAAGAAAATGCTTGTTTGCGAAGCTCTATAATAAAAAACACTCAATCCATAATTATACCAACCCCCAAAAGTACGATTAGCGGTGTCAAACTTGTTTAGTCTACCGTGCGTAGTACTTGCACTCGTTTTCCTTGCTACTCTACTTTTTGTGAATGGTATTAACTACTTGATTAAGAGGTAGCAAGAAAACAAAAAGCCATAACGAGTTATGGCTTTTATAAATAACAATAAGATTTTTAATATCGACAATAATAAAGGTTGCTGTAATAGCCACACCTTATCATCATACTTTACAAAATAGTAATATCGGTCTGAACCAGTAGCTCGTGTGTACCGTTAGTATCATCAAAGCTATAGATATTGTAATCATTGCCGCCTTGACTAATAGAGCCACCACTTGTCCAGTCACTACCAGATAGCGAGACGCTATCTGCGCTATCACCATTGATGATCAAGCCTTTATCGGTCATCACAGTTTCATTAGTTATCTCAAGCACATCACTCGTGGTGAGATTGACTAATGACTGTACTCCATTACCTGTCATATTAATCACTTCAATGCTCTCAAATACACTGCTATCAAAGTTACTGAAGTCAATGCTGGTACCATCGACATCAATGAGCAAGGTATCTGTGCCGTCGCCGCCGTTCATCGAAGTGCTATCAGCGTTAAATGTAATATTATCATCACTACTACTAGCATTCGTCACTTCAACTTCAAAGTCTAATGTCGTTGATGAACTGTCATTGTTAGATGGTTCAGTAGACGTTACTACCAAACTCACATCAAGTGACGACGCAATAGTATCGCCAACTGTCAGCGTAAAATCACTGTATTCAGTTGTGCCTGTGTCACTTGCTGTTGGCATATAACTGGCTGTGCCATTTGCACCTATAGTTATAGATTGTTCTGTACCGTTGGCATCTTTAAAAGACAGAAGCGAATCTGCTGGCAAACCAGATATCTCAAATGACAAGTACTCTGAACCATCTGTATCAGTCGCCTGGATATTAATACCTGTTAAATCAATAACAGCAGTAGACTCTCCTTCATAGCCCATATTGACTGAATAAAAGCCGGTATCATCGCTTCCGTCAACGCCAACATCGTAATCACCTAAAATGTAGCTCGTACCTGCCAAACTGGTTTCTATGGCAGCAAGGTCTTGATAGTACTTCATTTCTGTTGTTCCATCAGCATTCTGAACGGTAAAGTCATAATTACCTATGCCGTCTGCATTATGCGCATAAAACTGGAAACTATAGTAACCTGACTGGGTTACGTCAAACTCACCATTCCCGCTAGTGTTAGTGCCTTGCCAGTTTACATGTAAAGAAGAAACGTTGTCACCAATGACGATAGAAGCACTGTCATCACCACTTCCTGAATACATATAAGTTTCACCAGCCTCTAGAAACACATAACCTGAAATATAAACAGCATCATACTCAGGTAGATCAGTGGCAACTAAGCTAGTTGTTGTGGTAATACCATTATCAGTGACAGCAGTGCTATCGTCATTAGCTGTAACCCCATCGTTCCTTAGATCATCGATAGCACCTATTAACACTGCTTCGCTTGCACCAGAACCCTTATTTGCCAATAAGTTCTGACCATTTACGCTTTTAGCATTGGACCATGATTGATAATTGAGTACTAATCCAGGTGGATTAAGCTCAAAGGAACCGGTTGTTGGTTGATCAGCAACAGCTGTTACCTCTATATCTAAGTTTGCAGTATCTGTCGTAGAGCCATCGCTAACGGTATAAGTAATATCAGGAACCTCACCGCTATAGTCTTCTACCGGTGTAAAGCTATACGCACCATCTGCATCAATCTGTACTGTACCCACATTTGGAATATCAACCGCAGTGCCAACACTGTAGTCAGTACCAGCTATTTGGATAGTAGTTACTGTCAGACCAGTTTGATCATTGTCTAAAACATTGCCAGTGATAGTACCAGAGTCTTCTTCCATAGAGACACTGTCATCTACTGCATCAGTTGGA
>NZ_JBQSVL010000093.1:0-8939 GCF_052376215.1 Psychrobacter sp. AOP7-B1-24 | reverse complement strand
TGAGATGTTTTATCTTATAACATTTTTATATTTAATACACTATACCTTGCTCTAACATCGGCTTTAAGAACACACCCGTGTATGATTCTTCAACTTCCGCCACTTGCTCAGGTGTACCTTCTGCGATGATCATACCGCCACCTTTACCGCCTTCAGGGCCAAGATCAATCACCCAATCTGCTGTTTTGATGACATCCAAATTATGCTCGATGACCACGATGGTATTACCTTTATCACGTAGCGCATGCAGGATATTCAGCAGCTTATCGATATCATGGAAATGCAAACCAGTGGTCGGCTCATCCAAGATATAGAGTGTCTGTCCCGTATCACGCTTGGCAAGCTCACGCGCCAGTTTGACCCGCTGGGCTTCACCACCAGATAAGGTTGGTGCAGACTGTCCCAAGCGAATATAGCCAAGACCCACATCCATTAAGGCTTGCAGACGACGATAGATCGCTGGAATCGCTGAAAAGAATTCAACCGCATCTTCAACAGTCATATCAAGCACGTCGGCAATACTCTTACCTTTATAGTGTATCTCTAACGTCTCACGGTTATAGCGCTTGCCCTCACAGCTATCGCAGGGCACATACATATCCGGTAAGAAATGCATCTCAACTTTGATCAGACCGTCACCTTGACACATCTCACAGCGTCCACCTTTTACATTGAAACTAAAGCGACCAGGTTTATAACCACGCGCCCGCGCTTCTTGGGTCTGTGCAAACATCTCACGCACAGGGGTAAACACGCCAGTATAAGTCGCAGGGTTTGAGCGCGGTGTACGACCAATTGGGCTTTGATCGATGTCGACCATTTTGTCCAAATGCTCAAGACCGCTGATGCTTTCAAACTTATCAGCGATCAGGGTTGAGGCATTATTGAGTTGTGTCGCTGCCAATGGCATAAGCGTACGGTTAATCAAGGTCGATTTTCCCGAACCTGATACGCCTGTTACACAGGTCATGACGCCCACAGGTATGGTCAAATCCACATTATGCAAGTTATTGCCAGATGCGCCTTTTAGCTCGATGATCATCGGGGTTTTTTTAGGTTTGGCCTTACCTTTGACTTCGACATCCATGGTTTTGGCAGTATGACGAACGGTTGGAATCTCTATTTTCTTTTTACCAGACATATATTGTCCAGTCAGTGATTCTTTATTTGCCATAATGTCATCGACCGTACCTTGTGCGATCACGTGACCACCATGCACACCCGCACCGATACCGATATCGATCACGTGATCTGCTTGACGAATGGCATCTTCATCATGTTCTACAACCAGTACTGTATTACCCAAATCACGCAAGCGAGTGAGGGTTTTTAGCAATCGGTCATTGTCACGTTGATGCAGACCAATAGATGGTTCATCGAGTACGTACATCACACCCATGAGACCAGCACCAATTTGACTGGCAAGACGAATACGCTGCGCTTCACCACCTGATAAGGTTTCGGCAGAGCGGGCGAGTGTTAAATAATCTAGACCAACGCTGACGAGGAAGTTCAAACGCTCGTTAATCTCTTTAAAGATTTTTTCCGCGACTTCACCTTTATGACCGCCAATTTTTAGGGTCTTATAATAGTCAGCAGCATCACCGATAGAGAGCTTGACGATTTCAGCGATGGTTTGGCCATCGACACGGACATTGCGTGATATTTCATTGAGACGTGCGCCATCGCAGACGTTACAAGTGGTATCAGCCAAATATTTAGCTAGCTCGTCACGGACAAGATTGCTTTGTGTCTTAGCATAACGACGCTCTAAGTACGGAAGCACCCCTTCAAATGGTACGGTCTTATTGGTTTTGCGACCGCGCTCATCGGTAAAGTTAAAGGTCAGCTTCTCTTTACCAGAGCCCTGCATGATGAGATCTTGTTGCGCTTTGGTCAGATCTTGCCATGGTGCATCCATATCGATTTTGAAATGGTGACAAACGGTAGAGAGTAAGCCAAAGTAGTAAGCATGACGCTTATCCCAACCATTAATCGCACCTTGATTGAGCGATTTTTCATGATGGGTAATCAGTTTCTCAGCAGAGAAGTACTGACGTTTTCCGAGACCATCACAGCTTGGGCATGCACCGTATGGATTATTAAAACTGAACATACGCGGCTCAAGCTCAGGAACGGCACGATCACAGACGGGGCATGAGTGCTTGGCTGACATGACTTGATTGTCATCGCCGCCTTCTTTTGGATTGCCATCCATAAAGTGTAGGGTCACAAGCCCTTGACCTAAGCGTAGCGCCGTCTCTAAGCTCTCAGCGACACGGTTACCTAAATCGTCACGGACTTTGAAGCGATCAACCACGACTTCGATGGTGTGTTTTTTCTTTTTATCTAAGGTCGGTAATTCATCCGTATCGTAGACATCACCGTCGACACGTACGCGGACAAAACCCTGCCCAATCAGCTGCTCAAGCAAGACAGTATGCTCACCTTTACGCTCACGAATAACGGGTGCCAATATCATAAGCTTGGTGTCATCTGGCAATGCCATGATTTGATCGACCATTTCGGTGACGGACTGCGCCACCATTGGTTCGCCATGCTCAGGGCAGTATGGTGTACCAATACGTGCATATAGCAAACGCAGGTAATCATAAATTTCGGTAATCGTACCGACCGTAGAGCGTGGGTTGTGGTTGGTCGATTTCTGCTCAATAGCAATCGCTGGTGACAGACCTTCGATACTATCGACGTCAGGTTTCTCCATTTGTGAGAGGAACTGACGTGCGTAAGCGGACAAGCTCTCGACATAACGGCGCTGCCCTTCGGCATACAAGGTGTCAAATGCCAGCGATGATTTGCCAGAGCCTGAGAGACCTGTGATTACCACAAACTTGTCTCGTGGAATGTCTATGTCGATGTTTTTTAGATTGTGTGTGCGTGCGCCGCGTATTGCAATATGGTCATGTGCCATCGTTGATAGGTTTCCTATTTGCTAAATGGTATATAAAAAGGTCTTTAATATTGAAATGGGTCGATAAAGGTAAGCTCAATAGTTGGTTTTTATATTCATATGGCTTTATAAAAGATGATTCACCTTACAAAGCGATATAAATGCTTATCTACGTATTTTTTATCGTCATGTTTATGCCAGTCAATAAAGTTAGATGAAATATCTGATCAGTAATAGGTGTTGTTTGTTATATATTCAGTTAAGCCGTGTCACTTTCTAGTAGTGTTCGTGATGAGTATCAGTTTGGTTGTCGTGGTCTAAGATACAACACAGCTTATAGTTTTACTTTATTGTTATGACAGCAGCATTATTCAAGGTGTGAGGGTCGCTAGATGCACTTAGTAACAAAATTATGGCGTCATATATGAGGCTGTAATATACACATAATCAAAGCATGCAAAAAATAAAAGTGTCGGCAACCCAATGGCGAATGTCTTATACTAGGGGGCTTGATTTTTAAGCGGATGCCTTTATAAAGCAGCAGTGATATATCAGCAAATGCAAAACCAGCCAACGATCAATCAGTGAGGCAAGTATGAATAGCGTAGAAAAGCGAGCAATATTAGGCGTTGGTGGTATTTTTGCTTTGCGTATGGTCGGTCTATTTATGATTGTGCCGGTATTTTCGGTATATGGTGAAAATTATGCACATGCCACCCCTTTTTTGGTTGGTTTGGCCGTTGGTATTTATGGACTAGGACAGGCTATTTTTCAAATACCGATGAGCCTTGCTGCTGATAAGTTTCCACGTAAACCTATTATATTTTTAGGGTTAATCTTATTTGCTATCGGCGGTATCATCGCGGCCAATGCAACGGATATTTATGAAGTTATTATTGGTCGGGCGCTGGCGGGTAGTGGCGCTGTTTCTGCTGTATTGATGGCATTACTGGCTGATGTGACTCGTGAAGAAATGCGCACTAAGGCCATGGCAACGATGGGTTTGACCATTGCTACCTCGATCATGATCGCTTTCGCTTTTGGTCCCTTGTTGGTTGGCTCACTTGGTATTTCAGGGTTGTTTTGGCTAACAGCCGTGTTTGCTGTTTTGGCAATACTACTATTATTGGTAGTACCGACGCCGCTACGCGTGCTCAAGCATAATTTGGACAATAAATCGATTGGTCAGCAATTGGCCGGTGTGCTAAAAATTGGTGACTTAAATCGCTTACATATCGGTATCTTTACGCTACATCTGACCATGACCGCGATATTTGTCATTTTACCACACCAACTGAATGAGGTGATGGGGTTGTCGGTACGTCAGCAGGGTCTGGTTTATTTACCATTATTATTTATTGGCTTTGCGGTTGCGATACCTTTTATTATCATCGCCGAAAAAAAACGCAAAATGCGTCAGGTGTTTTTAGGTGCATTGGCATTAATTACCGCTGCTCTAGCCATACTCGCACTTGGTAGTCAGGCTAGTATTGGTATTATATTGGGTCTATTACTGTACTTTATGGGCTTCAATCTTATTGAGGCGACCATTCCTTCGTGGATTTCTAAGCGCGCTCCAGTAGCAAATAAAGCCACGGCAATGGGGTTGAACTCTTCTAGCCAGTTTTTTGGTGCGTTTGTCGGTGGGGCGATGGGTGGGCTGTTATTGAATCAACCTAACCTATTAGCGTGGGGTATATTGGCGGTCATTATGGGCGTCGCCTTGCTTTTTATTATACCGATTGCGCAGCCACCTTATTTATCGAGTACGACCGTCACTATTCCGAAAGACATCAATATACAGGACTGGTCACGTCAAATGCTATCAGTAGATGGCGTCGATGAACTGGTGGTCATGGCAAAAGAGCAAGTGGCATATCTCAAATTAGATAAAACCCAGTTGACAGATGTATCGCGACAAGAGTTGTCGCATCTGGCAAAAAGCCCCCTAGATATTTAAACAAAAATTGGTTAAAGTAAAATCATATTACTGATAGTATTAATATGCGGTGGACCAAACTGGCTCCATTAAATCATGATTAACACGATTCATTAAATTATTCATAAATAAAAGGACGGTACCATGCGCGGAGTTAATAAAGTCATCATTATTGGTAACCTTGGAGCAGATCCTGAGGCACGTCAATTTAATAACGGTGGTGGTGTGACCAATATTTCGGTTGCGACATCGGAGCAGTGGACGGACAAACAAAGTGGTGAGAAAAGAGAAGCGACGGAATGGCATCGTATTTCACTATTCAACCGCCTAGGTGAAATTGCTGCGCAGTATTTGCGTAAAGGTAGTAAGGTCTATATCGAAGGTAGCTTACGTACGCGTAAATATCAAGATCCCAACGGACAAGATCGTTATATTACCGAGATTCGTGCCGAACAAATGCAAATGCTAGATGGTGCAACTGGTGGTGGGCAAAATGATAATGGCTTTGGTGGTCAAAGTGGTGGTCAAAGTGGTGGTTATGGCGGTAATCAAGGTGGTCAAAGCAATCAAAACAACTTCGGTCATCAACAGGTTAATAATCAGCCTGCTCAACAAGGCGGTTATAATCAGCCTAGTGGCGGTCAGAATAACTTTAGCAATCAAGGCGCACCTGCTCAGCAAAATCAGTTTAATCAACCAGCACAAAAACCTACACAAGCTAAGCCTACTGCAATGCCAGACGGGCCAGTAGATGATGATATTCCGTTCTAACTTATACAATAATAAGATGTTGTATTTATAATCCTGTAGCTCATTGATAATAATATCATTGAGCTATTTTTATATGTTTCATAATCAGTAGTGTGAAGAATAGAGATTATATAGTTAAATCTATATAAAGCGTCATACTCGCTAACCATACTAATATATAGATTGTACTTGGTTGCATTGCACTACTTTTAAATTGAATCGACTATATCGGAATTGTTTGAACTTAATTATAGGTGGTATGAAAAATTCCAAACAAATGAAAATTTTTAAAAGTATTGGGTTTTATTTATTATCGTCAAAGTATTATTTAACGAGTAAAAAATAATAGAAAACTAATCAATAGGTGTGACTAAACTGAGTGTTTCAATGTTTTGTATTATGATTATAGGAACAGAATTTCCATTTAAACTGATATTAACTACCTTTTATATCCTATATCAACCGTTCACTCTATTGGTTTTAATTAATGCTAACAGTCTATTGATGAGATTGATATAATAAAATCAATGGTTTGAGTTACATTGACTATTATATTTACGCTTAAAATCATTTTTAATAAACCATAAAAATTTAGGCTTGGATCATCTAGTGGTTTCAAACTAAAAAATTATTTAATTGGTGACTTACGATAAGAATACCTACCTGAATATGGGGTCTAAAAATGAATAGTAGCGAAGTATTTCAAAAAAGCGACTTAGGCCGATTAGAGGTTAAATCCAGTCATCTAGGTGTATTGCCGCGAGAAGCGCGAACACTACTTATTATGATTGATGGAAAGCGTGCTTATCAAAGTTATCTTGATACGCTTGATCGTAGTAAAATTTTTGCGGATTGCGGTGGTATAGAGCCATTATTTGAGCTGTTATTAGCGCTTGAGTGTATTGAAATAGTAACAGATGGTAATGCATCAGCTAAGCCAACTGTTATTCAACAAGCATCTACTAAATCCCAAAAAATTATGAATTCTCAATACCAATCAGCTTCTCAGTCTTTTAGTGGTAAGAATGCTATAGAGTTTAACAGCTTATCTAGTAATGTAAGTAGAATAAAAAACTTAGGTAAAAAATCAATTGATGGTATGTTGAAAACCAAACCAACCAATGCCAGCTATGAGACGATAAAGCTAGATTTAGCCACTTATATAGAAAAACACACGTCACCTGTAGAAGCTTGGGGATATTTATTAACTTTAGAAAAGTGTCATGATAGTGCACAGTTGTTAATGTTGACAAAAAAAATACAGAATAAAAACAGTGGCATTTTAGCGTATGGCATGGATACTTTCATTAAAAGAATTCAACGCTAACATAAAAAATTCTTATGTCGTACAGCTAATTATTAGTAGTTCTACTTGAGTAAAATATCAGTGAAATATTTAGTTTTACACAGCAAGGTATTATTACAATTTATTACAATTTATTTTTATTAAACAAGTTTGTTATTTAACGAGTAAGTTTAGTAATAAATTTGGTTGATCAATATCATCTTTAGTCAATAAGTTTGGATAAGAAATAACTAGGTATTCTGATTTGAATTTTATTATTTATGAATTTATGTTTATTAAAATAAATAAATAAATGTTTACTTGTTTATAAATAACAAAGTGGCTGAATAGGGCTGGTTTACTTATCTTTACTATGTATTGACCTTGGGTATATAAAATATAGAAAATTATTATTGTGATAGTAATGATTTTTGTTTATATTACTACTGCCAATAGATATGATGACTTATTATATTTTTATTAAAAGTAATATTTATGTACGATACTTATAATCTGATTGACTATAAGTATATTATTCTCAGTTCTTAATAGTAAACAATATGTCTATTAAGGTGATATTTTTTATTTTATAATTGGATTTACTATGAGCAAAAATAAAGAAATTGATTTAGAAAATCTAGACGTTGATGAGCTACGTGCTATTACTGAAAATGCTCAGCAACTTATTGCTAAAAAACAACACCAACGTTTGTATGATGCTTACATGCAGTTTGAGAAAATTGCAGAAGAAAGCGATGCATCTATTGAAGATATTTTAAAAGCTGGTGAAACACTAGAGAAAAAACGTAGCATTAAATATCGCAATACGGATAATAATGAAGAAACTTGGACTGGTCGTGGTCGTAAGCCGACATGGTTGGTTGAAGCGTTAGCAGCAGGTCGTCAGCTTGAAGATTTTGTTATTTAGTCAATCAATGTTATAAATGGTACAAGGCAGACGAGTGCAAGTACTACAGTAGTAGGCTAAGCGAGTCTAATGCTGTAACACTTTAATAGTGGTTCGATTATAGTAATAAGCCCTGTGTGTATAGAAGCCGGCAATTCTTTATCAATATTTGGTAAAGGGCTGCTGGCTTTTTTTATCGTTTTTTTTACTATAGTCAATTCAAGTTAAAAGAGGTATCAGTCAACCGAGTGTAGAGGTGTATTTAATACTTCAGGCTAGGCGAGCGATCCTTTTACAATAGAATGACTACATGGAGAGACCCTAATTATATAATCTAATCAATTACTTCCATAACGTACATTAGTTTGCGTATTTATAACACAGCTATACATAGCATTTGCCATATTTTAGTATGCTAAAGTGTGTCATTATTTTAAAAGTGATGATAAAAATGAGATAAATCACTGTCAAACAAGGAAAATAGCGTAGATAATATTGAGACATTAATCAGCTATTTAATGCTGCTTGACAAGATTTAGTCATTTTTAACCCATTGAGATAACTATCGATTGAATTGAAAATACGTCCTAATATAGGAATAATATATTTATGGTATGAGATTCTCAAAATATAATTAACCGTATCAAAATTGCTTAGTTTCTAATATTTCGTACTCGCCCTTATTTTTGCTATTTTAGCTTTTATGAATGACATAATGTGAGTATGAGTTGTCTATATGTTCAGTTAATTATTATATATAAGTGGAGGTGAATATATGGCAGGTCATGAAAAAATAAAAAAGAGGCTCCTTTTAGGAGCGGTGGCAATGGTTTTACTGGTTGTGCCTCGACGTAGTAGTCAGAAGGCTGATATAGAAAAATCTAATAACCCAAAAGCGAAAAAATAAAGTTCATACCTAGAGCAAGTCTTTAATGCAAGGGATAGCCCTATAAAATGGCTGAGTTTTACCAAATATAGTCAGGTGGTTGGTTAGTATTTCAATATTATCGGCTCTGTTTTTCACTTTTAATCACAGTTTATCTGATTTTTATTATCATTCTAAAATGAAAACATGCAATAGAAAATAAGGTCTTTGATATAATTTATTCTGATTATTAAAATAATTATTGATAAGATAGTCATTGAC
>NZ_JBQSVL010000092.1:0-9063 GCF_052376215.1 Psychrobacter sp. AOP7-B1-24 | reverse complement strand
AATCTGGCCTTTTTTATCGTTAAATATAGCGATACTGGCTACATTTTGCGTAGTCTCTATCTGCGTAAGCGTTACACAGGGTAGGCTTGTGATTTTGACACAGCCAATCATACCTTTTAGGTTTGATATAATTTAGCCCCATAAGCTAGTAAATAACCACAGAAATCCATTAATGGCTGCGATACCGACAATCATACTGACTAATAATTGACGGCTAATATGATAAACAAATAATACCAATATTAGCGCACCAACTTGAGCCATCAGTAAATGTAGTTTTGCACTGTCTAATCCTGTAGTTGCAGATAGATCGTTATAAGATAAGCTGGTTAAAATGAGTAACACCATGACTGATAACGGCAAACTTTCATTCAATCGGTGTAGCCAAGGTGTGTCTAATATTTTTTTTGGTATCAATGTGGGAAGAGCGCGAGTCACGAAAGTAACAGCAGCCATAGCAAACGTTGCAATAATAAGATAGCTACTGCTCATCAATATCTCCTTCTATATTGCTTTTTTTTTATGTCTCGCTGTACCCAAAATCCACGCACTAAAATCAGCATCATACAAATACTGATGGCGACCAATAACAACCAATTACTGGTAAACAAAGACGCTACTACTAATGATATTACGGCAATACCTACTGGGAAGTAGCGTTTGATGCTTTGAAATTGTTCATAGGCCAAAATAGCAAACAAACAAACCAAAGCAAAATCCAAGTGAGGTACCAAGTCGCTGAGAGTGCTACCAATCATAACACCGATAGCACCTGCTAAAACCCACCAGCTTTGGTTAAAGAGACTGATTGGCAGTATTAAAGACGGACGTACGGCTTTAGGTAAGCTCGTCATCACTGAAAACGTCTCATCAGTTAGTGCAAATAAGCAATAGGTTTTGGCCAGTTTGTTTTTGGGCAGATATTGTAATAATGGCATACCATAAAACACATGGCGTAAATTGATTGCGGCGATATTGGTTGCGATATTGCCAATTGGTAATCCAGCACTTAGCATAGGCAAACATGCATATTGAGCTGCACCAGCATATAATACGATACTGAGCATAATCGTTGCCCATATAGGAATGCCAGCCACTTGAGCCAGTACTCCAAAAGCAATACCCGCAGGTAAGTAACCCATTGCGACAGGCAAGCTTCTTTTAAACCCTTCAGCCCAGTCATAGTTGGTTTTATATGTGTTAAGCAATTCGTCTGAATGAGTTGTCACATCAGATCCTAAAAGTAATTTATAGAAAAGGCAGGTAATCTAATTCGTCTTTATAAGAGACAGCTATTTATAAGAGGTAGTCTTCAGTGAAAGACAAGCTTAACTCTCTGGTTGTAGTTTTTCATAGCTGCCACTTTGATGAGCACGGTATAAAAAAATCCCTAAAATGGCCAGTCTGAGGAGTAATAGAGCCCAAATGCTTAGCCAAATACCTGTAATATCCCACTGTTGATAAAGCAGCTCACTCAGTGGGAAGAAAATAGCTGCTAGTATCAATGCGGCATTACGAATGACATTGCCTGCTGTTAAACCAAAAAATATACCATCTAACCAATAAGCGCCAACGCCGACGAGAGGTAGCAATACAGCATAAATATGATACTCATAAGCCAATGTAAAGACAGAATCAATATTGGTCATAAACTGCAAGTAAAAGGGCATGACTAGCCACCATATCGCGCTCAACGTAAGGGCAAGACCATAGCTAACAATACCTGTGCGCTTGATGATAGTACGAAAACCCGTCCAATCACGTCGACCAGCTGCTTGGCCACTTAGTGTCTCGGCAGAGACAGCCACACCATCGAGAGCAAAGGCTGAAATACTCAATACTTGAAGTAAAATAGCATTGGCGGCTAGTATGACATCACCACTTTGTGCAGATAATCGAGTAATCCAAGCAAGGCTCAAAGTTAGGATTAAGGTGCGAATAAAAATATCTTTATTTAATGAAAATAGCCTAAGCATTTTTTTTTGTGTGAAATACCGATAGTCTGTAACAAACATAGCCTGCCAAGATATTCGCAAATGTTGACGACTTAACGCTAGTGCCAATATTACACCACACCAAAAAGCAATAGTGGTGCCCAAAGCCACACCCGCCAAACCCATCTGCATCGTAAAAACAAAAAACAACGTCAGAACAATATTAAGTACGGCGATAAATCCTTGTTGGTAGAGCATATAGCGTGTTTTACCTTGACCCGCAAACCACCCTATAAAAGCAAAGTTCATCAACTCAGCGATAACGCCCCAAAACCTTACATCCAAATAAGAGTGTGCAGCACTGCCGCTGTCTGGGTTGGCTGACAAAGCCTGTAAGCCAAAATCAATCAACCAAGGTTTTGCTAATAGTAAAATAACCCCGATAATAAATGCCAGCAATAAAGCACGTTGTAAGATCGACAGTAGGGGGGATGGGTTTAAATTCGCTGTTATATTCCTATTAGAATTATCAGGAAGACTTGCCATCTGCCCTAAGGCTTGTGCTGATAGTCCAGATGAGGCGTACTGTAAAAAGTTAAAACTGACAAGCAATAAAGACAGTAATTGTATCGCCAAACCCATACCAGCAAGCTTTGCCGTATCATTCATATTGCCGACGATCGCGGTATCAATAACGCTCTGTAATGGCATGGCCAGATTGGCCAGTAATACAGGCAGTGCAATAGCAATAATATGCCTATAGCGGGTATCTATGGAGGACAAAGGGTTAGATGGCGTCATCGTCATTTTTGGCTCGTTTATACTAAAAGTACAAAATATTGAGGATAAGGTAATGTGTTTTTTAGAGCAAATACCACTACAAAGATAAAAGCACCTAGACTCACTATTGATGAGTCAGGTGCTTCTATTAAAACGTTATTACTAGGGCGTGTTGAACATTCAAATATTAGGGCTGCTGATCGCTAAAATTGCACTAAACTAGGCGCAAGCCGCCGATAATGTCGAGACCTTAGCTAGGTTTGCAACAACGTTTGGGGTGATTTTAGCATCAGCCCTTCGGGGGAGTACTCTTTTTTGCCAATATATAGCGAAATTGTTTAACCTAAAATGACTAGGCATCAAAAATTTCACTGCATATTGTCTAAAAAATAGTCACTGCCAGCACCACATTTGAATGTTCAACACGCCCTATTACTTATAACGAATTTTACATTTGTTCTAACACTTTAGTCAGCTACTCGTATGATTGAATGATATGAAATCTTGTCTTATTCAAACATTTTTGGATCATCAAAAGTGACGATTTCTTCTTCAAACTCTGGTTTTACTTTTACGATAAAGTCATCACGCGATAGACCCATACGTAAAGGAATTGAACTTGCGATATAAGTGGATGAGTAAGTACCAGCAAGTAGACCAATGAAGAGTGCAACTGAGAACCAGTATAGACCATCACCGCCTAAGAACAGCATGGCTAATACGACTAACAGGACCGTTGAGATGGTCATAATCGTACGGCGCAAGGTTTCGGTCAATGACAAATCGATTGTCTGTTCTGGCGTAATGCCACGAACACGGCGGAAGTTTTCGCGGATACGATCATAGACCACAATCGTGTCGTTCAATGAGTAACCAATCAATGCCAAAATAGCAGCTAAAACAGTTAAGTCGAATGGAAAGCCAAACAAAGCAAATACACCGATGGTGACAATCGCATCATGAAATAGCGATAGCACTGCACCAAGTGATAGTTTGAATTGGAAACGTAGGGCAACATAGCCAAGCATACAGGCCAATGCTAATGCTAATGACATAACGGAGTTTAAATAGACTTCGTTACCCACTTGGCTACCAATAATATTAATATTGCTAATTTCAGCATTGTTATTAGGCAGTGCTAATGCGTTATCAAGGCTATCGTTGAGTCCATCCACACTGTCTGACTGAGGCGGTAAGCGTATTAGTAGCTCTTGAGATGTCCCTAGATACTGTACGACGGCATCATCAAAACCATTGTCAGCTAGGGCATTAACCACGTCAACCTGCTCAACAGATTGCTCATAACGCACATCTGCAGAGACACCACCAGTGAAATCAAGCCCTAAGTTCAACCCATTTACGGCGATAGCAATAATACTACCAATGACCATCAATAAAGACAGAAGCGCCATAGGTTTTTCTATCTTCATAAAAGGAATAATGCGTTGGTTGCCAATGGCTTTGATACCGCCTTCAGCTTGTGCGGCCGCATCATCTTCAGCATCATTGGTTTCTAAGTTAGAAACCGTGGCCTGAGTGTTAGCCAATGCTTGGCTGTCTTTATCAGTGCCTTTTTTACCACTGCGACGAGTTTTACTTTTACTCGATGCCGCTGTGGTAGGGTTATTGGTCTTTGTATTGCTTCCCTTGCCATCACGGCGTGGTTTTTTGCGGCGGCGCGTGTTTGTGCTATTTGCATCACTATTTGAGCCGCCTGAACCATTTCGATCTGGATTGTTCTGTTGTTCTAAAGGGTTATTCTTATCGATCGCCATAGTATTCTCCTAACCGATGCTCAAACGTTTGATAGATTTACGTTTACCGTAAGCAATTTGTACCAGCGCGCGTGTTACTAAAATGGCTGTAAACAGCGAGCTGACAATACCAATAGCTAGCGTAACCGCAAAGCCTTTAATCGGACCAGTACCAATCGCAAATAAGATAAATGCAACCAGTAAAGTGGTGATGTTGGCATCGAAAATACTACTAAAAGCACGGTCAAAACCTGCCACGATTGCTGACTTCGGTCGTACCCCGTTTGCAATCTCTTCACGTATTCGTTCGAAGATCAGTACGTTTGCATCAACTGCCATACCGATGGTCAAGACAATACCAGCAATGCCGGGTAGGGTAAGTGATGAGCCTAAAATAGACATAACAGAGATAATGATAATAACGTTCACTGCCAACGCTATATTAGCGATGACACCAAACAGACGATAGAAGACAATCATAAACGCAAAGACTAGCAAGTAGCCGACTTGCGTAGAAAATAAGCCTTTTTCAATATTGTCTTGACCCAGTGATGGGCCAATAGTGCGCTCTTCTACAAAGTACATAGGTGCAGCAAGCGCACCTGAACGTAGCAATAAAGCAAGCTCAGCGGCTTCAGCACTACTGTCTAATCCAGTAATACGGAAAGATGAGCCTAGGACTGCTTGAATGTTGGCACGGTTGATTATTTTAGTCTCAGCATAAGGCGTTCTGACTTCTGTAGTCTCGCCAGTCTCTGGGTCTTCTTCGTACGTAATTCTTTGCTTGTTTTCGATAAACAGTACCGCCATCTGTTTACCTACAGCGGTACGTGTAGCGTTCTGCATCAGCTTACCACCAGCACTATCTAAGGTGATGCTGACTTCAGGAGATCCACTTTCATCAATACCTGTTTGTGCATTGGTGACTTTGTCACCAGAGACAATCGCCTGACGTTCGAGTAATACAGGAGGGCCATCTAACGTTTCAAATGGGAATGCCTCAGTACCAGCTGGTGGAATACCGCCTGTATAGTTGTCAGCATCGTCAGCGACCATACGGAATTCAAGGTTTGCTGTACGTCCAAGAACACGTTTTGCTTCGGCAGTGTCCTGTACCCCTGGCAATTCTACGACGATGCGGTTAGCGCCTTGAGATTGTACCAAAGCTTCAGTAACGCCAAGCTCAGCAATACGATTACGCAGAGTCGTCAGGTTTTGATTGACCGCATAGCTGTTTATCTCGTCTAATGTCGCATCATTATACGCTAAGATTAATGTCGGACCTTGACTGTCAATAGAAGACTGCAAGCTAAACGTGGTGCCCATAGAACTTTGTAAAATGTTCTGTGCACGGTTGCGAGTATCTGTATCAGCGAAATGTATTACCACACTTTGATCTTCGGTCTTAATGCCTTTGACCGCAACTTTTTCAGCACGCAGCTCGCGCCTCATGTCGCTACTCGCACTAGTTAAACGCTGTTCGAGCGCTTTGTCCATATCGACTTCTAGTACAAAACGTACACCGCCACGTAAATCGAGACCAAGTTTCATCGGTTTTGCACCGATATCACGTAGCCACTGAGGTGTTGTCTGTGCTAGGTTAAGTGCGACTACATAGTTCTCACCTAAGTTCTGACGTAGTACATCTCGGGCTTTTACTTGATCAACAGAGTTGTCAAGACGCACCAATGCACTGTTGCCCTCAAACGTACCATCGTGGGTATTTAAACCCGCTTCTTCGAGCAAGGTTTGCGACTGTGTTAGTATCTCTTCAGACAGCTGTGTACCTGCTGCTGCACTAGTAATCTGCACAGCAGGTTCGTCAGGGTAGAGGTTAGGAGCAGCATATAGGCCGCAAACCATTAGTACGACGGCAATAATTAGGTATTTCCAAGCGGGATATTGCATAATCACTTCTTTAAGTTGATAAACGACTGGCAACGTAGGCCACAAGTTAGCAGATGGGAAGTTAGCGAACGCAATGATTTAATGCTGTATTTAGTAGCAAACATCATGTGCCATTGCGATCATCCGCGGTGATAGTAAAGCAAATAATACAGAAATGTTTTTATGCAATTATCGGAAGTATCCTTGATAAAAATGCATAAGAACAGCAAACCCAAAAGAGTAAATAAAGACTATTTATAAGTTTATAAAACTGCTTTGCCTCACTACTTTATAGCGAAAAATGACCGTAAATAATATACGGTCATTTTTTAGTCATTACATCACATCTATTGATGATATGACCATCAAACAATCATTAAGAAAAAACGATTAAACGCTTTCGATAGTGCCAGCAGGCAATACTGAAATAACAGATGCACGCTGTACTTTGATATCAGTATTGTTATTTAAGCTAACAACCGCATAATCACCTTCTAAGGCTTTGATACGACCCATTAAACCGCCCGCAAAAATAATTTCGCTGCCAACAGTCAACGCATTGACCATCGCACGATGCTCTTTAGTACGTTTAGATTGTGGACGAATCACCAAGAAGTAAAAAATGGCAAAAAATGCGATTGGTAATAAAAGTTGACCGAACTGTTCCATATCTCTCTCAATAAAATTATAGATAAAAATAAAATTAGACGCATAGTAACAAAAAATCCCAGACTTGGTAACTGTTAATCATAAGCTGAGTGTGTTTTTCTTAAGGTAGGTAGGACCTCGCTAGGTACTATTGCCATTTGTGGTTTAGGATGTGTTGAACCTAGTCTAGTCAATATGAGGTCATAGTAGCGTAATAAAAGGTATCAAAAAATAAAGACTTAAAAATAGTGACTTATTGTGAAAACTTAGCATCAATGCTACTATCAAATGGCAATATTTGGCTGCATTCAGCCCACTGTTTATTGGGATATAATAAATATTATTATTCCTTTTCCTCTTTTCTGTTTAGGTTACCCAATTTGTTCACCACTTTTATGTTTGCACCTCATTTATGTCGTCCACGCGCTTGTCGCAAAGACGAATCTGCAGAACCTCCTCCGACACGCTATTTAAGGCGTATTGGTCGTACTCAGTCAGTATTTGGATCATCGGTACTGATGGCCATACTCATGATGCTATTGCCATATCCTGCTTTTGCAGCTGAGGCATCAGCAGAGCCGACAGCCTTTAATATCTTACTATTGATATTTTTTGTGGTGATTGCTATTGGTATCTCATTTGTCTGTTCCTTAGCTGAATCTTCATTACTCAGTATGACACCGTCTTATATTGCTGACGTTCAAGAAAACAATCCTAAAAAAGCAAATATGCTAAGACAGTTAAAGGTTGATAATATCGACCAGTCATTGGCAGCTATTTTGACATTGAATACAGTGGCCCATACACTGGGTTCTATCGGTGCAGGTGCACAGGCGACGATCGTCTTTGGTAGTGCTTGGTTTGGTCTGTTTTCTGCCATTATGACATTGGCGATTTTATTTTTATCTGAGATTATTCCAAAGACGCTTGGTACGGTCTATTGGCGTCAGTTAAGCGGCATCGTTGCCTATTTCGTCCGTGGCATTATCTTATTGTTGTACCCACTTATTTGGATCTCAGAACGTTTGACAAAACTACTGGTACGCGGCAAAGAACCACAAGCGTTCAGTCGCCGTGAGTTTGCAGCTCTTGCCAGTATTGGTGAAGAATCAGGACAAATTGATCCTTTAGAGTCGCGAATTATCCGTAATTTACTAGCATTTGGTGCTATTAAAGTCGAAGATATCATGACACCACGTTCGGTGATGCTTGCATTTGAAGAAAATAAAACTGTCGCTGAATTGTTGGTTGATCGTCCAAAGCTAACGTTTTCACGGTTACCTATTTATGATGGTGACTTGGATAATATCACTGGTTTTGTATTAAAAACAGATATGTTATTGGCGAAAGTGAATCATGCTGTAGATAAGCCATTGACCCAGTTTAAGCGTGATATTACTTTTGTATTTTCAAAAATGAAACTATTTGACTTATTAGAATTGATGCTCAAAAATCGTGTACATATTGCGATTACAGTCGGTGAGTATGGTGAAGTCAAAGGCTTGGTTACTTTAGAAGATGTGTTCGAGACATTACTGGGTTTAGAGATTGTGGATGAAATAGATCGCGTCGAAGACATGCAGGCATTGGCACGACAAATGATGGACAGACGAGTAGAGCGTTTGGGTATGAAGCTCAGTGATGATGAACAAGATGAAAACAATAGTTCGGACAGTAAGTTGTAGAATGGACTAGATTATGTTTCTAGTTTAAAAATGCTGATAAAAATGAGAACATAGAATGAAGCTTAATTGTATCTAGCTGTTTGGATCTTATTTAGATGGGTTGTGGTTAATGTTAAGCTGCTCGCTAGTAAACATAGCCTATCGGGTATTCGCAATAATTACACAGGGTGTCACATAGCTGTGAGATTTGAATGATAGGCTCATCTTATGGTGTAACAACGCTGTCGCTACTACTGAGAAAATAGTAGGGATATATGCAGTAATGACAATGATTATTGTAAAAAATGGTTGTTGTAAAAACAGTTACATGTATCGTATTAAAGGTAAGCGTGTGAGAGATAGAGCTCGCTTAGTTTGTTTTTTATATAAATATGC
>NZ_JBQSVL010000091.1:0-9259 GCF_052376215.1 Psychrobacter sp. AOP7-B1-24 | reverse complement strand
TAAACTGTTACAGCCTTATCTTCTTTAAGGGTATTAAATATGACAACCTACAATTAGTTGCTTTGTACCTATTTTATAGTTTTTTGACTATAGTGGATTTATATAAATTTGAATCTATATAGCACCTAAGTAAATTATAAAAATGCTATGGTAGAGAGAGAAATATATGGTTATATTAGAGATGATGGAATGAAATATATGAAGTAAAGCTCATAAAATATAAGTTATTTGATCCATTAAATGAAGTTGTTTATATCAATTTGAGTCGTACTAGGTTGGTAAGAACCTACCTAACTGATTATTATTTATCCAAAAATCATAAATTTTGGACGTAAACTAAAGTTTTAATGTATGTAGTTTATAGGTTTTGTTAACGACTATAAGCTATAGTATAGGAAGCTGTATGTTTAATAGTATACTGTGCTACCAAGTTTGTAACAGCTATACGAACATCAATTGTACCGCTTGATGGTACTATTAATTTTACCGCTCTTACTTTTATTGCTTTTAAATTAGATGTATTAGAGGATATAACAATGACAACGACTGAAGAAGACAATACTCCCCGAATTTTGATTGTGGAAGATGATGAGCGCCTGGCCATGCTTACCCAAGACTATTTGGTTAAAAATGGTTTAGAAGTGGCAATTGAAACTGATGGTAACCGTGCTATTCGCCGTATCGTCAATGAACAACCAGATTTGGTCGTACTTGATGTCATGCTTCCTGGTAGCGATGGGTTGACGGTATGCCGTGAAGTTCGTCCACATTACCAGAACCCTATTTTGATGTTGACTGCTCGTACTGAAGATATGGATCAAGTACTAGGTCTTGAAATGGGTGCTGATGACTATGTTGCCAAACCAGCGCAGCCACGTGTACTGCTTGCCCGCATCCGTGCGTTGTTACGTCGCTCAGAAAATGCGCCATCAGAAGATGTGCCGCAGCGTTTAGAGTTCGGCGAATTGGTCATCGATAATGGTGGACGTTCAGTGAATTTAGGTGAGGAGTTGGTTGATTTTACCAGTGCTGAATATGACCTATTATGGTTGCTAGCTTCTAATGCTGGTCGCATATTATCTCGTGAAGACATTTTTGAGCGTTTACGTGGTATTGAGTATGATGGTCAAGATCGCTCAATTGATGTACGTATCTCACGTATTCGTCCCAAAATTGGTGATGATCCAGAGAACCCCAAACGTATCAAAACTGTCCGTAGTAAAGGTTATTTGTTCGTTAAAGAAGGCAACTAATTTTTGTCTATCTAAAACAAGTAATTATTATTTACAAGCATCAAATAAAAAACCAGCCAGAATGCTGGTTTTTTTGTGGCTAAATTTTAATTTTTAAACTTAAATGCAGTGTTATGTGGTTTAATTAGGTAATTAGAGTGGGTGCTGATTAAGTAAAGGTTATATAGGTATGGCTTTAGATGAATATTATGTATTAACCAGAATATAGTAGTCCGTAGTTATCTTTATTCAACCGTTCTCATAATTATTCAGCATATAATACAGCGCTATATGCTAAATGATATCAGCAGTTTTTATTTATTAAGTTGGTTACGGCACGTATGTCATTAGTCTCTTCTTTAAAACACAGTATCTTTGTTCGTATTTATGCTGGACTACTCATAGTCTGTCTATGTGTGGCATTGTTTGCTCAGCTATTGATGGATACCATCAATAAAGAGCGTGTACAATCTTACCGTGAAAGCATGGCAACAGGGGCCTTTCATTTGGTGAGTGAAGGCATTGCTCATCAAAAAAATGAAGAGCAGCGTAAATATTGGTTGTCTGATGCTAGCAGTTTATTTGGTGCAGAGTTTAGTATTGTACCTATTGATGAGGTGGATTTTAATGCCAGTGAACTACGACGTTTTGAAAATGGAGATACCGTTGTTCGCTATGTTGCTCAACCTGTATACGCGGATGTTTATTATCGTTTGCCTGATAAGCAAAGCGTCTTAACAGCAAGAGTAACGCAAGTGACTGAGCAGCAAGTAAGAGCTATAGCGGTGTTTCTCTTAGATGATCTGTCCTACCATATGACGTTGTCTGATAAACGTGCACGTTTGGCTCAGTTAGAAGAAAAGTTCTCTTTTCCGTTAGAATTCAAAGCAGTAAACACACTTAATTTAGATACAGATCAGATGGGACGCTTGCGTCGTGATGAGGTGGTCATCTCATTACAAGATACCAATAGCAGTAAAAGTAATTCGGCTATCAAAATAGTTGTACCCTCTGAAATCAATGATATGGCAATTTTGATCGGTCCAGTACCTTTATTTAACTGGTTTCCGCTTAATCTCATCATCAGTATGATTCTGATTAGCATGTTTTTAATCAGCTTGGGTGTATATGCGCTGATTTTCCCGCTCGAACGTAAATTACAGTTGATTCAAGTGGGTGTCAATGAAGTGAGTAAAGGGAATTTGGATATTCAGGTTCAAGTAATAGGGCAAGATGAAATTGCTCGCTTATCTGCGACTTTTAATGCGATGACCTCACATATTAAACGACTGATTGAGTCGCAGCGAGAGTTGACAAGGGCAGTGTCACATGAGTTACGTACTCCCGTGGCTCGTATTCGCTTTGCTGTTGATATGCTTGCTGATACTGATGATGAGGACTCACGTTTTATGCAACGTGATTATATCGATGAAGATATTGAGTCGCTTAATGGTTTGATTGATGAGATTTTGACCTATGCTAAGCTAGAGGAAGGCTCGCCAAAATTGGATTTAGAGCCAGTTAATCTTAGAGACTTGCTTGAACAGATTGAGCGTGAGACCAATGCTTTAGGCAAGCCTATAAAAATAGTGACGAAGTTGCCAAATGCTAAGGTAACTGCGGTTGCAGATCGACGTTATCTACATCGTGTGATTCAAAACCTTGCAGGTAATGCACTACGTTATGCAGAAACGACGATTGTCATTAGTGCTGGTGTCAAAAAAGGCAATGCCTTCGTCAGTGTCGAAGATGATGGACACGGTATTCCTGAAGCAGATCGAGAAAAAGTATTTATTCCATTTTCACGTTTAGATGACAGTCGTACGCGAGCATCGGGTGGCTATGGGCTAGGTTTGTCTATTGTATCGCGCATTGCTTTTTGGTTTAATGGTAATATGAAAGTCGATGAGAGCCAAGAGCTTGGTGGTGCCCGATTTATTATGACATGGCCTATTAAGCCACTAACACAAATTTTGGCTGCTGATGAGTTGACGCAAGAAAAGAGTGAACGTGATTTCGATGATAAGTAATAACGGGGTTTTTGGATAATAAATAGCTGATATATGAATTAACAAGCTATAGATTGGTTTGATGTTTTTAGATGAAATAATTATCAGTAGTTGATTAACGATAAGTGTTTCAAAAATAGTTTTTTGAAAATAGCCCAGAAGTAAAGGAAGATAAAGAATGCCGTATTTATTTGGTAGTTTGGTCGTGTTAAATGCAATAACGTTGGGTTATTATTTATTTTTGCAGCAGCCATCAACGACTCAAACGTTAAAAGCAGCAAAAGAAAGCATTACACAGCCGTTAGAGTTTACTAATAGCGCCAACTATATCCCTCCCACTATTGGAACTAGAGACTAGGGTATACGAAGCATCGCTAGTCTTTAGTAATCAAAGTGCTTTTTTAGAAGTATTTAAAACCACCATCAGGTTTTTTAAGCATGTATTGTCAATACTTAGTATTTCTTATCTAGCACATCATCATTGGACACAAGGGTGTTTTCTACATCAGAAGCGATGGTCTGATCTCCAGCAACTTTAGAAAGTAAAGGAATATGTACACAGACTTGTAGACCACCATCGGGGTGGTTGATTGCTTCGACCTTACCATGATGTAATCCTGCAATTCGGCTAACGATAGCCAGTCCCAGTCCACTACCTTGTGTGGTACGTGCGGTCTCTCCACGTTCAAATGGTTGCATAATACGTTCTAACTGGTCTTCTGCAACGCCATCACCGCAATCACGTACACATATCATTAACTCTTCTTGAGCTTCTTTATTAACCACACTTTCAGTAACTACCTCATTATCTTCAGTTTCAACTGTTTCTGTAAAAGTTGGTACAACAGTCGCTGATAGATATATAGGTGGTTTGCCATAACGATTCGCGTTATTGACCAAGTTAATAATCAGGCGCTTGATAGACAATGGTCGTACGGGCACAACCTTGTTGCACTCTGACTGATAAATAAATTTTATTGGCGCAAACTGCACCATAATCTCATTAAATATGGTATCTAAATTGGTCAAACTCACTGGTTCGTCCGAGCCGTCTTTCATAAAAGAGATGAACTGCTCTAAAATCGCATCCATATCTTCAATATCGTAAATCAGTCCTTCCCGAAAAAAGTCATCTGGTAGCATTTCTGCCGTCAAACGCATGCGAGTCAATGGTGTCCGTAGGTCGTGTGAGATACCAGCAAGCATAATGGTACGTTCTTTTTGCGCTTGGTTTAAAGTGGTAAATAGGCGGTTAAATGCCATATTGACCTGACGTATCTCTGTGGGACCTTTTTGCGTGGGTAAAGTGGTTGCATGACCAAGACGAATATAGTTGGTTGCTGCACGTTGCAAATAGCGTAATGGACGGTTTAGCTGTCGCGCTAGTAGAATAATGGTTAGTAGCGATAAAATAGGTAGCCCGATGAGGAATAGCACCAATAATCCAGGACTGTACTGTGAGTAATAAACCACCGGTTCACGAATCCAAAAACTGTCATCACGGCTATCTTGTATCCATAGCTGCGGTGTTGGTTTGAATTTAAAGTACACCTCAACAGGACGACCTAACTGCGCACCAATTTCACGTTGCAACACATCGGTAAAGACACCAACAAAAGCCTTATCAGACACTTCTGGAAAGTCATTAGGATTATTTACCACCACGACATGAGAGTGCTGATAAATCCATTGGCGGACCTTGGGGTTATTTTGCCAGTCTTTATTGACACTATTTATTAGTTGCAGCTCACTTGTTAAGTAGCGGGCATGATTTTTTAGCTCCGGTAAATAAAGGCTACGCCAAAAGAATAAAATCGATAAGCCAACACTGATAAGGACAATGAAGGAGACCATCAAAGTTGTTAGCCAAGTATTGGAGTAGGAGCGTGCTAGCCAACCTTTACGACGTGGTTTTGGGTTTGAGGTGGTCATATAAATCCAGCATATTGAAAGAGATTTTATTAGGGTGTGTTTAAGCGTTATTCTACTTTACCTTTGTGAGAAGCCAAACGTTAGCATTACGAGTATCATCGCTTTTATTCTGACAACATATAGTGTTATTAAGTGATTGGGTAAATAGCACATAGTCGATGCTCTATAGATTAACACAATCATCCAGTGATACTGAGAGCTTTAGAGCGGTGTGTCATTTATAAACCATTTCGATATCTACGGATGATTATGTTAACAATCTGATATCAAGGATAGTACGATATGGTAGTTTGAAAAGTGGTGGCAATTCGCAATTATGTTCACATCCACTAGCGTTTAAGCTATTGTTAATAAATAATTAAATAAGCACAGTTTATGTTTTCAATAAATAAAGACTGTGATATAATTATGCCCTTTTTGGTATACCTGCGAAAGAGAGAATTCACATGGTTGTTATTCGTTTAGCACGGGGCGGTGCCAAGAAACGCCCATTTTATCAAGTAGTTGTTGCTGATCAACGCCGCGCGCGTGACGGTCGCTACATTGAAAATATCGGCTTTTTTAACCCACTCGCTAAAGAGTCTGAAGAAGCAGTACGCCTAAATATGGAAGCGTACAATGCGTGGATCGAAAAAGGTGCACAACCTTCAGATCGCGTTGCTTCATTAGTAAAAGCTTACAATAAGTCTGCCGCTCAAACTGAAGCAACTGCTTAAGTTTTTGCTGTTATAGACTTTATAAAACATAGCGTAACTGGCTTGGCCAGGGTACGCCATTAACTGTTTATCGCTTTTGATTGCGTTTTATCGCTTTTGATTGAAATGTATTTACAATTGCTGTTTTAATCATTGTTAGGTTAGCCGTTATGTCATCTGTTCCAAACGCTAGTGCCCTTATGAAAATTGGCCAGCTTAAAAAGCCTTACGGCATTAAAGGTTGGCTTTGGGTGTTTAGTGATACAGATGATCGTACGGCAATATTTGACATGCAGCCGTGGTGGATGAAAACTGCTACTGGCATGAAACCTTTGACTGTTAAAGCTTGGCGTAAGCAGGGCACAGGAATTGTGGCTCAATTTGAGCAAGTTCCTGATCGCAATGTTGCTGAGACCATGAACGGTGTTACCGTTTGGGTCGAACAAGACGTTTTACCTGAGACAGCTGAAGACGAATATTATTGGTCGGATTTGGTCAGCTTGCGCGTGATGAACGAGCAAAATGAGTATTTAGGCAGCATCACTGAAATGTTTGAGACCGGTGCCCATGACATCATGCGTGTAACGGCAAACTCAGACACTCTAGATGATGAAGAGCGCCTGATTCCATGGCACAAACAAACTGTAATACAGGTCGATATGACTGAAAAAACAGTGCTTGTGGCATGGCCAAGTGATTATTGATATAGGCTTTAACGACATAAGTTTCGGCTTTGTTGTTCACTATCATTGATAAGCATACCGATTCATTTAACCATTAATAGCCACAGTGCAAGTAGATATCAGATGTATTTTGCCGTCATTAGTATTTTTCCTGAGATGTTTGCTACGATTCGTGAGTTCGGTATCACGGGGCGGGCAGTTACTCAGAACCAAGTGACGATTGAATGCATTAATCCACGTGATTATACCACTGATAACTATCGCCGTATTGATGAACGCCCGTATGGTGGTGGTCCTGGGATGGTGATGATGGCTGAGCCATTGTCCAAAGCTATCGAGGATGCGCGTTTGCGGGCCAGTCAATATGGTTGCCGTGTCGACAGTGAGCACTGTCCGGTGATTTATATGTCGCCACAAGGGCAGACGCTCAGTGAGAGTAGCGTTGTTGATATGACGGAATACGATGGCATGATTTTATTGTGCGGTCGATATGAAGGCATAGATGAGCGCCTGCTATCGCAATATGTTGATATGGAGGTATCACTAGGTGATTATGTATTGACCGGTGGTGAGTTGCCAGCGATGGTACTTATGGATGGTGTGATACGTCGTCTGCCTAATATTATGGGCGATGATAGGTCTGCTGAGCAAGACTCCTTTGTGGATGGCTTGCTTGACTGCCCACACTATACTAAGCCACATGAGTTTGCTGGTATGGCAGTGCCTGATGTTTTACTGTCAGGTCACCATGCCAATATTGCTAAGTGGCGCTTTGGTCAACAAGTCAGTCGCACGCAACTGCGTCGTCCAGACTTATGGCAATCGTTCACACCGACGGTAGAGCAAGCAAAGTGGTTAAAAGCATTGGCTAAAGCAGATAGAAATTCGATAAACAGTTAATAAACAAAATTTTGAGCAATAATAAAACAGGTCATCACATAGTGGCCGTTGGTTATAACCCATTTATGTTGTGTCTCACCATAAAGAGATGCGATTAATTATTACAAACAGGTGATATGCGTTAAGCCTCTATTATCTAATGTGAGGAGATAACTCTCATGAGCAACAAGCATCCATTAGTTCAGGTCATCGAAAATGCTCAATTGATTGAGCGCCCAAGCTTTGCACCCGGCGATACCGTTGTGGTTCAAGTAAAAGTACGTGAAGGTGATCGTGAGCGTTTACAGGCTTTTGAAGGCATTGTAATTGCTAAGCGTAACCGCGGTCTAAACTCAGCGTTTACCGTACGTAAAATCTCAAGTGGCGTTGGTGTTGAGCGTGCATTCCAGTTGCATTCACCAATCATTGATAGCATTGAAGTGAAACGCCGTGGTGCTGTTCGCCGTGCGAAACTATACTACTTACGTGAGCGTTCTGGTAAATCAGCACGTATCCGCGAAAAACTTGCTCCACGTGCAGCTGCTCCAAAGAAAACTGTCGCTGGTGCATAAGTTTAAGCACTGTGCTTAAATTTACTTAGTCGTTACGTCATTAATTAAATGACAAGACAACTAAGCAAAAGTAGATACAAGCCCTTATTAATAGGTTTATCATATAAATAAGCGGGCCATACCAAAAAAGACAGAACCCCAATCTATGCGAAAGCTAGGTTGGGGTTTTTGTATATAGGGTTTTAAATAAGATTTGAGAGTTAGAAGCTTAGCACCGTCTTAACTATCACCATCAAGATTGTCTATACGACTGGTTTGGTTTTTGGATTTACTGTACTTACGCAGCCTGATATATATGGTCTTTGTGACAGTTGCGATAACTTTTTGCTGTTCATCGACTATATCGACTTTATATTCACGAAAAACAGCATCACCATCTTTTGCTAATTCTTGAATGGTAATGATTTCTGAGCTGGCAACTTTCATGCGTGCCGTTACTTTGGTATGGCCCGGTGCCACAAAATCAATATGTGAGCTTTTATCCCATACGACATAGCTACTACCTAGTTGGTGCATCAACATGATCATATAAAAAGGATCAACCATGGAATATAAGCTACCACCAAATTGAGTACCGACGATATTTTTATTTAACGAGTTTAGTCCCATACTGACAACACATAGACCTTGGTCAAGACTTATGTGATCGATTTTGATACCTGCACCGACATAAGGGGCATAAGTGTTGATACGCAGCTTAAGTAAATGTGGGGTTAACAATGGCAGGATGCTTTGTTTAGCTCGACGTTTTAAAGTCTCAAAATTGGTGGGTAGTAAACTCATGAATTCATCCTATTACTTTTTTTGATTTTTTAGTTATACCAATAGCGTTAATTTTTTGAAAAACGATATAAAAGAATAAGGCATATTAAAAATCAGCTATTTTAGCCTATGTGGAAAACTATCGATTGAATGGAGGACACGCGCTATTTGTAAATATTCAATACGTTCTAATAATTAAAGGGTATTTATCATAAGTAAAAAACATCAAAACTGCTAGGCTTAAAGCGTAACTAATGCTGAGATAATATAGAAACCAATAAAATTTATGCTGCTAAAAGTTAACAAACGTATATAGATATCTATCAACAAGAGGCTTAGATATTAATTATTAATAGCTAATATTTGATATTTTTTGTCGATTTAACAGTTGATTAAGTTTTCCAAAAATCATAATGAAAACTTTAAGTTATGAAATATAGGGATGTATATAGCATCTTTACATACTTATATGCTCGCATTTCAAGCTCCCATGTC
>NZ_JBQSVL010000090.1:0-9312 GCF_052376215.1 Psychrobacter sp. AOP7-B1-24 | reverse complement strand
ACACCGTCAAGGTAACAACACTAAAGGATTTGCAGTTTTTCAACTGTGAGTCCTTTAGGGTGAGTGTTCCCTGATTTCAGAACCCAGCCGAACCAAGAGCATAATAACTACTTAGGCTAATCTAAGTGTTATATAGCCCCCTAGGCTATATAACATAAGAGATTGAAGAAAAATTTAAGTTAAGATAATAATAAAAAAAAGCACTCAATCAGCAGAGTGAGTGTCGAGATCGTTGATTAAAAAACTAATGTGAAAAGAAAATATTAGTCTGAACCCTTGAAAACAAAGGGCTATAACTTAAAATGAACAAATTATATTTCAAATAAAACAGCAAAAATATCTGTTTTTAGACAACCTTGGATCCCCGAAAAAAAGGGCTGTAGCAAAAAAAAACTCTAACTTGAAGGAATTATATTTAAAAAAAACATCAAAAAAAATATGCTCAAGTTCATCTGAAATATTTACTTAGTATTCATCTGATGACCAGTAGATTGCTGATAGCGTGAATGTGTCTGTGTCAGCTTTTTTTATAAACGCCAAGCTCTGAGCCTGTAGGTCAGCATGAAAGCTATTCATAGCATCCCCCCAAATGTCAGCATAGTGATTGGCTAGTTGGATCAACTCATTGCTGGTAAACGTTCCTCGATAGTCCACTTCACCAGCAGAGATATAAGATTCCATCCTATTGTCACGTTCGCTAATCCACTCTGGAATTTTTACCTTGTCGTTATTTTCATTGGTTGAAATAAAATAATCATAAGCCACGACTAAACCCCTTCTCGATGCTATTTCTTAATTCTGTGATAACGTCCTCTAAGTGGTCTAAATCTGTTTTGCGTGTGATGTTGCTATCAATCCATTTAAGCAGCTGCTCTGCTATTATGAGCTAAAAACACCTGTGTGCACCAGTGAGCATGGCAGCCGTAAAGCCTTAGACTATCTCGCTAAGATACAAGCAGGACTTGTCAGAGAGACAAGAGCAGACGTCGGCTATACCAACTTCATCACTAAAAACCCCATGCACGAGCATTGGCGTACCGAAGTATGGACAAAAGAAGCCTATGAGCTAAATTATTTAGCGGAGTTCGTTGATCTAAGACCTTCAATGAACAAAGAGAAAGAATACGGACTTGGTAGAAACTATTCCCTATTTGATACCGTTCGCCATTGGGCTTATTCTGCGATTAGAGAGCATCGAGGCAAGACTTGGGAGCAGTGCTCAATTCAGTACTCAAACATGCTCAGAACGTAAATATGATGTTTTCAGAGCCATTACCATACTCAGAAATCAAAGCGGCTGCCAAAAGCATCGCTAAATTTTGCTGGAAGCGTGATGGATATCACTACAATGAGTTTATCTATCGCCAAGCACTCAAAGGCAGCAAGGGCGGTAAGGTATCTAAACGTAAGCCTGTAGCCACATCGGAACAATCGCTGAAACCTTGGATAGAGTTAGGTATTTCACGAAGAACTTACTATAATCGCAAAAAACTAGGTAAGCTTTAACAAAGTTGCACTGGATAAGCCTAAGTCAAATAACAGCCTTGTCAACTGACCTTGCTATTGCTCGACTTAGGCTCTTGTTGCTCCCTTATGCTAGCTGCAATCCTTCAAGCTTGCTATCTTGTTCCCGTTAATGGTCAATGTGCTCTCAGCTCCTTGTTCGAATTTAGCCATGTCCCATAGGTTGCTGCAAGCATTCTCATTTTGATCTGTATTTATATCGCCTCTGATATTTTTCACCGGACCGAAGAGTACTACTGCATTTTCGGCGGGATTATTTATTTGAAGGTTCGTGATGGTCACGTCCTCTACAGCCCCTCCCATCCATTCATTCCCATATAATGCGATTCCCGCGACTCCAGGGTTGTTAACTGTAACATTTTCTAATTCTATCTTTGAAGCTGGGTTAATAAATACTCCTGAGCGGCTGGTGTTACTAATATTCATATTTTTAATTTTAATGTTGTTATCGTCAAAGCTAGGAAGGTTATATGAATTAACTATCATTAAACCATTGATTCCGCCTGATAAGTTTGTTTCGTTCATAGTTACATCATGACTACCTTGTAATACTACTAAGTCCATTTCTTGGTCTTGGTTACTGTTATCGATAGTGAGATCATTTATGGTGACGTTGTCATTGCCTACCAATAGTAGCCCTTCACGGCGAGAGTTGCTGATGCTTGTATTATTAATATTCACATTAGATGTTGTAGTTCTATACGTACTTGTCTCTTGGTCGTAGTCACTGGCTAGAAAAATTCCATAGGTAACGTTGTCAATATCGACATTATCAATATTGATATTCTGGCTACCGATTGCACTTACTGCTGAGTTTGGAGCATTGGTTGGTGAGAATACTGCAAACTCACAGTTTGTATTGTTTGCACAAATATTTAGATCATGAATTTTACTATTTCTAATGTTGAGACCGTTGGTGTTGTTGAGCTTAATTCCATCGCCTGTGGTTGCTGAGATATTGACATTGTTGATTCTGATATTGTTTGAAATCTCGTTTAGGCTACCTATGCCTTCTGCCCCCCCCTTGGTCGTTATCCCTGTAACTGTAGAGTTAGAGGCAACTTTAATAACGCTGCTGTCTCCTGAAGTATTATTAATTTTTGCTGGTGTGTTTTGTCTATATTGAGCCTGTTTTCCGGAGGGTGTTTTGATTAACAACGAACCATTACCTAATAAGGTCTGACTTTCACCGATAATCAAGCTGTCGTCAAAGGTCACCACGCCGCTCATGAGGGCAACTCCATTCTCTCCTAGACTGGCAATTTGCTTATTGACTGCTTGTATATCTTCATTAGTATTATCATAAGCAAACTTTCGTATCTTGCCATAGTTAGCTGCTTGTTCAAAAATATCTGTATGATAAACGTCAGGTGTCATTATCAGTTCACGTCTGACTTGTTGCAGAATATGATTATTAGAAGTATCAGTTACACCTAAATTTAATTTTAATTGAGCACCAACTTGTAATTCATCTTCATCATCGTGCTCAACATATAGGCCAAACCCTAGAGAAGTGTTTTTTGGTAACCAATTAGGAGCGCTGGTATCGTATTCACTTTTTAATCGAAAACCAACATTATCATCTTGTGCAGTTCTTTCTTGCCAAAATCCGCCAAGATACATTTTTAGCGAAGAGTTTTTGTCCTGTGACAGAATACGCCCGAATTCTAGGTCAGCCGAGTTATTCAATTCTTCAATACCACTTGTAATATTGATGCCTAGGCGATCATCTTTGATACTAGCTGTAAATAGCTCATTTAGGATGTTTTTATTATTATTAATAGGTTGGTAGTAGTTTGCACGCGCTTCCCAAGCCTTGGTAATATACTCTATCCCAACAGAGGCTTGAGTGTATTTGTTATCATCGGTTTCTATAGTGTCGTAATATGAGTTGATACCGAAAAAGTTTTGATCTGGTAACGAGTGACGATACCCCAAACCAATACTGGCGTTACTAATATCATTATCATTTTGATAATAACGTAGGTCAAGAAATGGCACACCAGCTAATTGATTAGTGTAGGGAAGTAAAACTCCCAAGCCATAATTATTATCATTGCTAGTCCAATCGCCTTGTAATTGTAATTTTGGACTAAAGTTAGAGTTCATTTCTGCAACAGCAGGTACTGAAGAAAATGCAATAGGAATGATTACTGAACCTAGTATGAGATATGACACTTTCTTCATCAGGGGACCTTATATAAAATGTATATTATTGTTAATGATTACTATTATCATTAACAATAATATACATTAACTTACTATGTGTAAATAAAAAAAATATTCTAGACATATTAAATAGAATTTATCCTTAACAGGATTTGATAAAATTTTAGTATTAGCCAGCATATACCGTGGGCACAATATCCACTTCGTTACTATTGACCCAAGGCATGCCGGTAAGGGGAAACCCCTTAACCCCAACCCCTCACAAAAAGCCGTGAGGGGTAAAAAACAACCGCTAGAGCGAGGCGAACATGGCAAGAACAAAATGGCTAAAAATCAGAGTTTCTGACACTGAAATCTTAGACATTAAAAAGCGTGCAGGTCAGCACGATATGTCTAATTACGTTCGCGGATTGGTACTCGATCAGCCGGTAGCCGCGCCTGAACCCAAGCATAAAAAAATCGTACACAGTGCCGATCCCGAATTGGTGCGAGCTGTTAATCGCATTGGCATCAACATCAATCAAATCGCCAAGCAGACCAACGCAGGGCAAGAAGTCGGTAATGCCGTATTGATCGCCTTACTTAATTTGCAAACCACGCTAGACAAAGCACTAGCATCGAGCATGCCCGATGATCGTTAAATTCTTCACTCATGGCACCGGTGGCAGTAAAGGCGTGTTTGATTACTTGCTTAACGACAAAGAGCAGCCAGACGGTAAACGTCTTGATGCCGAAGTATTGAGAGGCGACATAGACAATCAATCATTGCTCATTGATAGCCTCGACTTTAAGCAAAAATATACCAGTGGTTGCTTATCGTTCACCGAGTCAGCCGATCAAGTGACCCCAGAACAAAAAAATGCCTTGATGGACGGCTTTGAGCAGACCATTCGAGCAGGGCTAGACGTTGATAGAGTTGCTGTTTCGTGGATTGAGCATCGAGATAAAGGACGGCTAGAGCTGAACTTTGTCTTTGCTAATGTGGATTTAGAACATGGCAGAGCATTTCAGCCCTATGTCCATAGCGTTGATAAGCGCCGCGTGAACGCATGGAAAGACATGCAAAATATCGAGCATGGTTTTACCGACCCCAATGACCCCGCCAAAAAGCGATTAATGGCGCAGCGCGACAACTTACCAAGGGATATTAAAGACACTAGGCAAGCCATTACTGACGGTCTACAAGCATTGGTGATTGGGGGTGCGATAACCAATCGTGACGGTGTTGTGAAAGCCCTAAAAGATGGTGGCTTTGAGATCGCACGTGAGACAGACAAAGCGATCTCTATCAAGAACCCAACAGGAAAACGAAATATCAGGCTGACAGGCGGATTATATGAGCGAGATTTTAACTTTAGCAGCGAAATTCAAAACACAGTCACAGCAGCAAGCGAAAACTATCGAGCAAGAAGTACAGAACGCTACGACGCAGCTAAACAGCTTTATGACAGCGAAATTGAAAGAAAGCGAGACTATCATCAAGCAAGGCATGACAAACCTAGACACGAGCAACGAGCAGTTGTTAAGCACGTTAGCCAAGCATCAAACCGATATGTCTACAGCTCTCGAAACTTATATGAGCAACGTCCAAGCCCATACCACCGAGCATTTAGAGCAGTTCGCAGAAGACATAGAGAAGACGATAGAAGCCTACACACAGCATATAGCGCAACTGATAACGCAGCGAGAAGACCGGATAGCGAAGGTCATCAAATCAGAAATGAAAAAATGGGCGACAGTCACCAGCTGCGTCGCACTCGCGGTACTGATATTCGGTATGCTCATAGGGGCAGCATTGGTCAACAAGTTCTCAAAACCGACCTACATCATTCAAAAGCCGCAGACACAGCAGCCCATCAACTACGGACAGAGATAAGTCATGGACAAGAGACTACTAGAGCAAGTGCAGCAAGCCCTACAAGCACAGCAGGACACGATCAAACGCCAAGAGCAGATGCTAGACGACCAAGAGCGATACACACAGCAGCAGCTACGCAAGAAAGACCAGGATATAGCCGAATTGACAGCCTTATTGAACAGATTGGCAAGAACGAAGACGCAAGAGCTGGAACGCTTACCGACGTTGTTCAAGGAGTTGCAAACTTCAATGACAGAACAAACCAGCGTGTTCAGTGGTTGGGTACAGCATCGGAAAGAGCACGCAACAACGCAATCAACGTTGATAAGCGAGTTATTGGCGTTAGGAAACATACAAATGCAGCTCGTAGAGCAGTTGAAGACGTATCAGAGCACGATAACACCGCCCGATTATCTAAAGAGCGATACGACGCAATTAGAGAGCGATACAGTGAAGTTAGAGGACGGATTGAGCGAATTAGTGAACGCACAGATCAAAATAGAGCAGTCACAAACGAAAATAACCGGCTCACAGACAGAAATACAGATGGAATTGAAGGAATTAAACAGATTGCTGGACAAGTGAAAGAAGCAATAAAAGTGAAAGAGCAAGAACTTGAACGTTCTAGAGCGCCTACAAGATCACGATCTCCGAGTATGGGTCGCTAGCTAAGGCAGAAAAGAATAAAATAAACACTGAGGCTATAGTTCGATGCCTCTACAGCGCACCGAACACGATCTATAAGCAATCTTAGTCACCAAAGGAGAAATAAAAATGTCCGATCACTCACTAACTGAACCACAGAAACAAATTTTAATGTCTTGCTTGGATCATAAATTACATACTGTTTTGCAAAAAATAGATAGCCTAAAAAAGCGACAAGGGTATATAAGCGATAGTCTATACAATGATTTTATGCAAACTTATGAAAATGAGCTACAGCTCATAAACTCAACCTACCTAGTGCTTACTCAAAAATAGACTTTATGGAACAGTACGCGCGCGTAGTTTCTTAACAAATACGAGGTAGCAATTTTCGGACATCGTAGAGCCTGACATTCAAATCAAAGATAATCCTAGCCACCAATGGCGATTAGGAATAGCACACCCTCAAGTTGAGGTTAGGCAAAAACAGACTCACAATAGCCATTCTCAAATCGATTGTTGGTATAGAGAAAAAACAGAAATAATAAAAACCGTAAACACTTAGGCTGTAGCTGATAGTTTACTTCCTAGTATAGGAGTGGAACTGTAAAAATAGGCTACCAAAACTCACTTCTCTATCTTAATTAACTTGCCGTCTTTAAAGTAAAGGGAGTGAGTGCGGCTATATATCCATCGTTCTGACGTTCCTGACGCATCAATAGTTGTACTTGTATTTTTAGGATTACCCCAACTAGTGTCATTTAAAACTTGTTTTTGGGTCATGCCAATTCTAGCAGCAGGTTTCTTATCTAATTGGCGATACCATTCTTTCTCTGTATCTTTATAATAAGTTACTTTTGTTTTTTCAGTGAATTTATCAAAACTACCACTAGGACTAACGTTTGTGAGTAAAACTTGACCGCTTCGGTCTTTGTAAATATACCTGCTTCCTGAACTAAGTTTTAAACCGTCTCCGCCACCAAGAGTCATTTTTGGACTTGACTGTTTATTCACATGACCACTAGATACATCTGATTGTCTATAGTAGCTATCAGCATCACCTATAGCTGCACTTGCACTAAAAGAAAGTAAAATCATCAATAATCCTAACCATATTTTCATAAAAAACTCATATTTGTTGTAGTGCCTTAAAACAGTCTAGCAAATTTATTGAGGATCAGTGCGAGCAAGTCCGTTAATAGTATTCATGAAAGAGAATTAAAATTATAAGACCTTTAGTTATTACTAAAGGTCTTTTTTTATGTCCAAAAACACCGCAAAAATTGACAATGATACGTATAAGGAGAGGTAGATATAAACCTTAAATCTTTCAACCAGGAAAAGGAGACAACACATCACAAAATATGAATTTTTATCGCTGATTTTGAATATATTCTCAATCCTTTTAGGAGCTTACTCAATATTTCAAAATATCGTACAATAGTATGACCTCTTTACCGTCTGAAATAGGCGGTGAAGAAGCCCCAAAAACCTCGATTGTTCCGATAAAGGTGGATTATGGTAAATGGATTTAGGGGTATTTTATATTTGAATAAAGAGATTAGCGATGGAAGAGAAATCGTTCAGTTATTATATATGGTCTAGTATTACTGATAGGTTTGGAAAGATTTTTGCATTCTTAGGTGTTTGAGAGTATTTCAAATTCTGTGTAAGTGTTGATGTAAGGTGAACAGCAGTTACACAGATTTTAGGAAAGCATTCAATACTCGTCTAGCGCCTAAATTGCTAGACGTAAATCTAAGGCTTTAACGACCTTAATAACTGTATCAAAACTTGGAATAACATCACCAGAGAGTGCTTTATATAGGCTTTCTCGACCTAACCCTGTATCTTTTGATAATTGCGCCATTCCCTTGGCTCTAGCGATATTTCCTAGAGCTTTTGCTATGAACGCTGCATCGTTGTTAGATTCTTCAATACAGGCTTGTAGATAAGCTTGCATATCTTGCTCAGTTTTAAGATGCTCAGCGCTATCCCATTTTCGAAGTTTGATAGCCATTTATAACTCCTCCTCTAACTCTTTTGCTAATTGAAGAGCAATTGTTATATCTTTACTTTGGGTAGATTTATCTCCACCTGCTAGTAGAATAACTACTCTTTGCCCTTGCTGACAGTAATAGACTCGATAGCCGGGACCAAAGAAGAGACGTAGTTCAGAAACGCCTTCACCGATAGGTTCAGAATCTCCAAAGTTCCCATCTTCTACCCGATCAATTCGGACTTGTATACGTTTTTTTGCCTGTTGGTCTTTTAGTTTACCAAACCATTTGTCAAAAACTTCAGTAGTATATATAGAGTACATGGGTTCATTGTATCCTATAGGATACAAACGAACAAGATTTATATTTATTTAAGTCTATCTTGAGATCTGACATGAAAAGAATTTCCTACTCTCGATTTATCCGCTTAATATAATATAAAAAGTGTGGTTTTATCCATACGTTACATAATGACGTTCGCACTCCATAAACGCTTGTTTACTTGTCAGTAAAAAGTCAAGATAAAGGTGTGTTAGGAGCGATGGCAAATCCATTACTACGTTGCTAATAGGTGATTAGATGAGTAGTGAATAAAATAGAGCGAGTATTGTCTGTCATGAGTCAGTCCCTAAGTATATAACGTCATATAGAACTTAGAACTATCTCATTAAAATGAGGTTAAATTGATTCGTTAAAAAATAAACCCCCCTATCACTTGACGTAATAGGGGGGTTTATCGTTTAATGTTCATTAACGGTTACAGCGTGGTGGAACACACTGTAACGACCAAATAAGCACTCAAACTGCGTTATTTGACCAGCAATTAAGCCCATTAGGGCATATTCTAAGCCAAAACTAGGCTATTTTGCAATCAAATTACCTCTTTTAGCGATTTTAAAACCCAGTTCTTACAAAACAAAACCGTGGTTTTACAATTTATTTGCTCGTTACCTTCCACTAATTAATACCTTGTAACTGTTCCCTAGCAATGGGTGGCAGGCATCAGTGACGACTGCATTGCGTGGGTGACAGTAAGCTCTCGACAGGGGGTTCTGGACATATTGAGCAACGCAATGAGTGGTTATATTGTCTTTTGAAGCGGTACATTGGGTGTAT
>NZ_JBQSVL010000089.1:0-9657 GCF_052376215.1 Psychrobacter sp. AOP7-B1-24 | reverse complement strand
ACGCTGGTTGGGTCTAGATCGCCGTCAAGGTCGGTGTCGTTGCCTAATACGTCTACAACGACTGGGTCACCTGGTGTGCCCGTTTGTACTTCATCTACGGCCACTGGTGCGGCTGGTGGATAATCTACAACGATGGTAGCTGGGTTAGATTTCTCACCTGTCATGTCAGAGACCACGTAGTCTACTGGCGTTGGGTCATCGGTAAATCCTGTTTCTGGTGTGAAGGTGACAACGCCTGTGTCTGGATCAACCACCCATTCGCCTTCGCCTGCAACCGTTACTGTGCTGACTTCGTCCCCTGTGATAGGGTCGATTAGCATAACGCTGGTTGGGTCTAGATCATCTTCAGGGTCGCTGTCATTTGCTAGAATGTCAACTGATACGGCTGTGTTTAAAGGACCAACACCTCTATCGTTCTCGGCAATAGGCGCTGTCTGTGGGTAGTCGATGGTAATAGTGGCTGGATCAGATTTCTCACCAGTAACGTCAGAGACCACGTAGTCTACTGGTGTTGGGTCACCAGTAAAGCCTGTTTCTGGTGTGAAGGTGACTTCGCCAGTGGTTGGATCAACCACCCATTCGCCTTCGCCTGGGATCGTGAGTGTGGTGACTTCTGAACCATCAGTCGGATCAAGCAGTTTGACACTGGTTGGATCTAGATCATCTTCTGCATCGGTGTCGTTGCCAACCACGTCAACCACAACAGGGCTGCCGCTGGTGCCTGACTCATTGTCATCAGTTGCCTCAGGAGCTACTTTGTCATCGTTAAAATCGTTATCATCATCGCTATCACGACCAGCAATTAAGCCAACGAGTCCTAACCCAGCAGCGGCAGGTATCCACCAAGGTATGGCAGCTGCCATATACTCTTCTCCACCTAACGCTTGTCCTTCTACATCACCCACAGCCAGCTGTGTTACGTAATCATAAGTTTCACCAGTATCTGGGATATAGTAGTAATACTCCCCATCTTCTGCGATACCAACCAAAGCATTATCCGGGTTATCATAAAAACCTTCTATGATAAGGTCGCTGTCTTCACCATTTTCTTCAAATGATACGTGTAGATCATTTTCCACACGTTTGGTAATGATGTGATTAGGAGCACGATTAATAGCGGTATCATGAAACTCGTAATTGACTTTGTCAGTCGCTTTTATGACAGTAGGTATACCATCTTGAGTCACAACTTCTACTTGATTAACGGTCTGCGTGGCATCGTTCGTTTTTACGATAATAGTGTTCATGTGTATACCTTCTATTTTTTTAATTTCGGTCGTACCGCTTAATTTTTTATGAGACAGCTTATGGGATAACGTAAGTAGCTAAAGTATTTTTGACGTACTAGTTATTTGAGCGTTCTTCAATAACGGCGACTACACGGCGATTTAGCTGACGACCTTCTACTGTATCGTTACTAGCTCTTGGTCTTGACTCACCGTATCCAATTGCGCTCAGACGATTCGATGCCACACCAAACTGATTAATCAATACTGCTTTAACAGCATCAACGCGGCGTTGTGATAAATCTTGGTTATAACTATCACTGGCTCGACTGTCAGTATGACCTTCAATGGTAACAACTGTGTTAGGGTATTGGCTCATGAAATCTGCAACTTCAGATATTTCATTATAATAATTGGGCTTTACAATAGATTTGTCTGTGTCGAACAAGACCTCTAGCTCAATGGTTACTTTTTCAGCGAGTACGGGTAAGGTTGGTTGCACAATTGGCGGCGGTGTCGGTGTCACAGTAGATGTTGCAGTAGGCGCTGGACAGTTAGGTACGACACGACTGATCTGATGCGTTTGATAACGTTTAGTTTCTAATAATGGTAATGCACTTTCTTTCGTGATCTGATCAAGTTTCCCTTGTCCATTTTCATCCATATCTACATAAAAAAAGTAAGTTTGACCACCAACTAACTGATAATCTTTTTGCTCGGCAAGCAAATCATTGTCTTTAAAGCCCGTAGCATGCGCGCTTAATTGGTTTGTACCCACACAGGAATTAACAACCGTATAGTTTCCTGGATGCAAGCTAACTTGGTACCTATCATTAATCGAAACATTGGCGCTGGTTTGTTCGGGGTCATTATCATTTTTTCGGACAAATACCAATCGCGTCTCATTACTATCGACAGTAGTTTCTAACAAGCCGTTTAAATCAGGGTCAGCTTGGTTATTCCATAATACATTCCCAACGCGGCGGCTATCACCTTCGTTATCAATACTATTATGGCCAGTTATAGCAGTACATGCAGTCATACCAAACAAAACACTTGGTAGTATAATTGCCGATGTCATGTTCTTGAATACTTTTTCCATTACGATTTCCCAGTCATTAAACGGATTTAATTTATAAGTAACATTTTTTATTTTTTCTAACAGTGCTTTACATGCGCACTATAAATTGACATAAAACGATTGCATTATAACAACTACCTAATTGAAAATGTACACTTGTAATAATTTCTTATCAATCGCTTATAATAACACTAGAGAAAGGGGCTATATTTGCCTTTATAGCTATGTTATCCGACTTTGTATGAAACTCGTTAAAGCTACAAGCATATTAGGCTGAACGTTATTAAAAACCCGACAAAGGGCATTCAGTAAGTGATTATCTAGCTGACGATCTCCAATTCAAATAAGATTAACTATATAAGGCACAAGAGAACCATCTATACATTTCGCAATGTATCACCTTCGCTTAGCCTACATACGTAGCACTATCAGTTATAAAACAAATAAACTTCTGGTTTTAAATCTCTCTCTTACCAACAAACTGAACAACGGCACTCAACCCTTGATGACGTTTTCCTTCTGACACCATACGCAGCTTTTCAACACCAATAATCTCTGTAAGTCCTCTCAGTTCACTCTGAAAATTATCTAGCGATCCAAAGCGTTCTTTTTGACTGGCTGGTGGACCTCCAACAGCATCAGTCTCCAACTGTCGTTCTGTATAAGCTTCGACGATAAATACGCCGTTTGGCTTTAAAGCAGTGACTACCTGTGTATGTATATACTGACGCACTTTGTCAGGCACATGTGCCCATATAGACACAATGGCATCCCACTTATCTGTACCAAACTGGTAATCAGCTAAATCAGCCACTTGAGTGGTAATTGTCACTCCTCTGTCTTTAGCTAATTGTACCGCTTTGATCAAACCCACTTCAGACATATCCATCGCAGTGACATCATAGCCTTGCTCAGCTAAGAATACAGCGTTTCTGCCCTCACCCTCTGCTAGACATAATACACGCCCGCCTGCAGGTATCTGCTCAAACGTTTCTCTCAAAAAATCATTAGGCTCTGTACCGAATGCAAATTCTGTGCCACTATAACGTTCATCCCACATTTTAACTGTCCTTTTTAGTGTTATTTAGCTTGTATAATAAAGCACCCTACTCACACTGTCTCAGTTTTAGCGTCACATCTTACCTGATAGACACCTAATTAACCCACCTTATCCCACATTTTACTCAGACGTTTCGGTGATACTGCCATACGGGTTTTCATTGGCTGAGCAAATAGCTGAATACGATACTCCTCCACCATCCAACGGTAGTCGCTAATAGCATCTTTGTCGGCACGCCCTGCAAGGCGCTCCATATGTAAATCTAGCGCATATACGCCATCCAGATCCGCATCCAGATTATGCTCAAGGCGTTCAAGACGAATCTCTAATGCTTCCAAGTAGCGTGGATACTGCTGCCAATGGCTATAGTCCATTCGGTAGACAAAATCAGCCAAATATAAATCCTCTAACTGATCTTCGATATCTTCGATAGACTCACCAAATATCTCCCGATCTAGCATCAATAGACCTTGGCGAATACGCTGCCATCGCGTATAGACATTTTTTAGGGTCTTAATCACGCTTTGACCAGTTAATAAGAAATTGCTAGCCACGACTTCTAAGGTTTTCTCATACTCTACTGAGGTAAACGGCAACTCCTCAGCAAGCGCCACCGCAGTATCATCTGCATTTTCAGGCAAGTCCGTACTGTGATCGAACAATATATAGTGCTCTTCAAGCGCCGCATCCAATGCTGCATCAATGATGATGGTCTTAAGCTTACTCATATCGCCAAGTGGTGCAAATGCTAATTTAAAAATACTATCAATTTGACTGGTAAGCTGTTTCTTCTTTGCGCCAAGCTTACTTTTAATTAGCGTTAATACTCCGATGCGATGCGCCTGTAAGGCTGCATTGACATCCGTATATTGATGAATCGATACCGCTTCGCCCGCTTCATCAGCAACCAAAGCTGCAAACTGCTTCATCACTACGCCTGCGCTATGATGGTTTTTGCTAAAGGCAAAGTGCTCAGGAAATACAGTGTGTGCACCTTGCTGCTCATTAACGGCTTGACTGGTTTCACTGGCATGTCGAATCTGCAACGTTTGCAGATCACGACCTTTTTCGATGATACGGTTTTTATCATCAACAACGCAGATTTGTGGCTGCAAATAATGATCAATCGTAGACGGATTAAATTTATCTGGTGTCACTGACATAATGCCGCGACGATGTAGCGCCTGACATAACTGTTTCAGCAATCCTTGTCCACCAGCAGGTTGTAACTCATCAAACAAACCATCAGCCGTATCAGGGATGGGAACTATCTGACGACGAACATCTTTAGGTAGCGACTTTAATAACTGCAATACCAGCTCATAGCGCCAACCTGGTACGCCCCACAATAGCTCAATAGCGTCAAGCTGTGGCAATGCGACAAGCGGTACGCGAATGGTCACGCCATCATCATCACTTGCTGGATCAAAAACATAACGTAGTGGTAACTTTAAGTCCCCTAACTTCCATACTTCTGGGAAGTCTCCTGTGGTCGGCGCGTGGCTATTAAGTACATCCTCATCCGTAAAGAATAAATGCTTGCTGTCAGTTTTTTCGACTTCAGCACGCCAATCTTCAAAAGTTTTACGACTGGCAATGTGCTCAGGAATTTTTTTATCATAAAACTGATACAGCGACTCTTCATCAACCAATAAGTCACGGCGACGCAGCTTATCTTCAATGCGCTCAATGTCTGCAATTTTATCCATGTTGTGCTGTAAGAATGGCGCTTGACGACCCAAGTTGCCAGTGACCAAACCATCACGGATAAAAATCTCACGTGACTCGCTTAGATTGACCTGCTCATAATTGGTCAGCTGCTTACTGATAATAATCAAACCAAATAGACTAATCTGTGCGTAGGCTTTGACGCGACCTGTCTTCTTTGACCAATGCGGCTCAAAGTAGTGATACTTCAACAAATCACCAGCAGCGGAGATAATCCATTCTGGCTCAATCTTGGCCACCGTGCGCATAAAGACCTGAGAGGTTTCTACTACTTCAAACGCCATCACCCATGGTGGGATTTGCTTAAATACCGTACTGGCTGGAAATATTTTGGTTTTTTGCTGGCGAGCCGCGAGATATTCACCACGATTTTCGGTCTTATGAGCGATAGTAGAAAGCAGACCTGTCATTAACGCACGATGCAAGTTGGCGTATTTAACCGCTTTTAGGTCTTCGTCTTCAATCGCTGTCGGGTCGTTGGTTGTTATTTCAGTGGTCGCTTTTTTATCCGCACTTTTTACATCATTAGCATCAGTAAGTTTGAGGTCGGTGACCATTTGTACTAGTTGGCGATGGGTCTGACTCCATTCTCGTACACGTGGAAAGCTCAGATAGTTTTTCTTGGTAAACTGCTTACGCTGATTGCCAGACAGCTTATTGCCGTCTTCATCCTTTTCAAACAGTGCTTTCCATAGGCTTAAATAAAACAAGAAATCAGAGTCATCTTGACGAAACTCTGCATGCTTTTGATCGGCCTGTTGACGCTTATTAGCAGGACGTTCACGTGGGTCTTGTACCGCAAGCGCGGCGACGACTATAAGCATTTCACGAACACAGTTAAAGTCAGAGCCCGCAACCAACATTCGCGCCAGCCTTGGGTCAATTGGCATACGTGCCATCTTTTGGCCAGTCGGTGTCAGACGCAGGTGCTCTAGACCTTTTTTGGACTTCGATTTATTGGATTTAGTCACAGAATTGGCTTTATTTTTAGAAGTAATCGCCCCTAATTCATCAAGTAGTTTATGCCCATCCGTAACCAAGCGGCTGTCAGGTGGCTCGATAAACGAAAAATCATCAACACTACCTAAACGCAGATTGGCCATCTGCAAGATAACCGAGGCCAAGTTGGTGCGTAGAATCTCAGGCTCAGTGAACTCTGGACGACCGCTAAAGTCTTCCTCACTATAAAGTCGAATACAAACACCTGGCGCAACTCGACCACAGCGACCTTTACGCTGATTCGCTGCGGCTTGTGAAATCGCTTCAATAGGCAAACGCTGTACGCGTGAGCGATAGGAATAACGAGAAATACGCGCAAAACCCAAATCAATCACATAGCGAATGCCGGGTACAGTCAGCGCGGTCTCAGCCACGTTGGTCGCGATAACGATACGACGGCCACGACCAGACGGCTGAAAAATACGCTGCTGCTCTTCGTAGGTCTGGCGCGCAAACAAAGGCAACACTTCGGTATGCTTTGGTCCATGACGCTCTAGCACCTCTTGTGTCTCACGAATCTCAGCTTCTGTCGCGGCAAATATTAAGATATCTGCCTGATCAGCATGTCCTTTGCCTTGTGCATCACTAAAGCATTCTTCTACTGCGGCAACGATGGCGCGTGGTAAGTTTTCTTCAAAGTCATCATAACTGTCATCATCAGAGCTCGTAACAGGCTCATCAGTGAGTGGACGATAGCGCACCTCTACCGGAAAGCTTCGACCTTCGACATTAAAGATTGGCGCTGGCACTTTACGTTTGAGCTTGGCATCGTAATGACTAAAATACTCACTGAAACGTTTAGTATCTAACGTCGCTGAGGTAATAATGACTTTTAAATCAGGACGCTTGGGTAGCATCTTTTTGAGATAACCCATAATAAAATCGATATTTAAGCTACGCTCATGTGCTTCATCGATGATAATCGTATCGTACTTACTCAAGAACCGATCATGGCCCAATTCAGCCAATAAGATACCGTCGGTCATAAGCTTCACGACAGATTGCGCCGACCCTTGTTCATTGAAACGAATCTTAAAGCTAATCGTGTTCCCTAATGGTTCGCCCAACTCTTCCGCAATACGGTTTGCCACACTTCTCGCCGCTAGTCGCCGTGGTTGTGTATGCCCTATCTGTCCTGTGGTACCACGCCCTGCTAGCATCGCAAGTTTTGGCAACTGTGTCGTCTTACCAGAGCCCGTCTCACCAGCGACGATAATGACTTGGTTGTCGATGATAGCCTGAATCAAATCATCAGCACGTTGACTTACAGGCAAATCAAGGTTTAGCTTGGCTGGCAAGTCAGCAGGAATGCTATCTATACGTGCCTGCATCGCCTGCTGTGAGCGGGTTTTAATTTTGTCGTATTGCTCGCGCTTCTTCGTTAACGCATCATTCGTCTTGTCATTGCTTTCTTTTTTGCTAGACACGACGGCACGTGCCAGCTCTCGTTCTAGACGCGTTAAATAATAACGGTCTTTGGCAAGTACAGGCAAATCAGCGGCAATATGAGATTGAGTAGCTGCTTTATCATTGCTCGGTGTGGCACTGTTTGGTGTGATATTCGAATTTCCGTGATTTATGCTATCGCTTTCTTTATTCGGATTTATGGTGTTGTTGGTTTGACGAGTAGTATTTTCATTAGATGCTTGTGTGGTGTTCTCAGAATTATTGGGCATATTTACTTAGGCTATTTATTATTTAAAAGTGGTTAGATTATGGGGGTAATTTGAGTGCGATTCAAGTTGGTTCGGATGTTTGGTTGGTAACCAAAAAGGCTTTTACTGACGTTCAAAGCGTTCAGTCAAAAGAGATTCAAGCTCGTCAGTCAAAGGCTTTTACTGACGTTCAAAGCGTTCAGTCAAAAGAGATTCAAGCTCGTCAGTCATAGGTTTGAATTTAAAATGCTCTGGTTCCATTTGATTAACTAAAGCACGCTGACCCTCCTTCATTGAAGTATCCTCACATAAGAAATAATTCATCTCTTTACCAGTAATGGCATTAATGATATAAAAGGCGGTATCACCGTCTCCGCCTCCATACTGTGTCAGATTATAGTAATTATTCGGATCCCGCATAACGAGATTAGTAGCATTGAGATACTCTACATAATAGGCATCTTCAGTAGCTTGCTGTGCTTCTAACTTCAAAGGGTTATCTTGAGTGGCAAAATAGTACTTGAGCATATAACCAATATCACTATTCACTACATCCAAACGTAAATGCTCACCATCTTCCGTGACACATTGATATATTGTAAAGGGCTCGTACACACGTGGGTTAGTGGTTGTGTTTTCATCTTCCACACTTTCCCATTCCATGCCCATAATAGGGGCATCTAACATGATACCTCCCTCTTCAATCAATTTATAACCTATCGGTACGTCTTGATCATTTACCATAGCTTGAGAGCTTGATAACTCACTGTTATCTCCTATAGCATTTTCAGCCTCATTAATTAACAATGCTGTAGTATCATCAGATTTTTCTGGTTTATTCTTGTTATTAAAAAATGCTACAGCCACTAGAACAACAAACAGTCCTATTCCTATTCCGATACCTGCAAGAATCCACTTAAAAAATCCTTTTATAAAATTTTGCAAATCTGTCCGCCCTATTCTATTTTTATGAATGAGTTGTTTATTCGATAAACTTGTTAATTATCATGCCAATTTTTAAAATTCTTGATACTCAAATAGCCAACATATTCTTTATCTGCTAAATCTCCACCTAATACATCATCAACGATTCGATCGATGGGTTCAATCACCAATTAAAGGTTTGATATCAGAGCATTCACGTTATATATATCGTCTATATCTACTTTAAACTTATCATCAATATGTGAAGCAACATCAAAAGACGAACGTCTGTCTTTAAAAGTAAACTGCTGTGGGCATGAATAATTTCCTTATAACACACGCCCTGTTCTCAGTGCAAACGCCCAATCCTCACGACCATTCTGTGAGGCCAATTGAACAGCAGCCTCATAATCGTACGGTATCTGAATATGTTCAGTTTGCCAGCGCACCGCTTGCTCGGTCTCAACACAGCTAATGATTGCATAATTTGCATGAGGGGAATAGGTCTGCATGCTGTGGATATTAGGTAAGTCATCTTCGTAGGCAGGATAACCGACGCTACCAGTATTAATAACCATTTGACCAGTCGATAGTCTTACCGTACGCGGAATATGAGTGTGGCCACATACGACAACCGTACTATCAATACCACTGAGCAATGCCAAAATATCTGCATCGCAGCGATTGTATTTATATGCTTACTGCTAAGTTTTGTCATAGTAATTATCTGCTCTCATCAATAAGGTTTTATACAAATATCACAGCCTTAACCTCGCTTGAAGTATCACATATATATTTGCGCTTGATTGTTTTGTACTACTTTTAAATTGAATCGACTATAAGTCATATCCCCAATCTAAATGATAAATGGGCTAAAAACCTCAAAAACAAAAAGCCCGATGCCTAAGAATAACTTAAAGCATCGAGCTTTGTTTTATGACTGTATTTTATAACTATGTTTTACGGCTATATTACTAACTAAAC
>NZ_JBQSVL010000088.1:0-9663 GCF_052376215.1 Psychrobacter sp. AOP7-B1-24 | reverse complement strand
AGTAGTGACTATTTATGAATGTTTAACACACCAGTTGCAAAAAGTTATATAGGACATTAAACAGCCAACACGTAAACAGTTAAAGCTTATGATAATGTCAGTTGCGCATGTATTTTAAAAGTCTATTTTTTGATGGGTGGCAGGATACTATAGCACTTGAGAATTATTTGTTATACTGCCATGCATATTAGCCGAATTGGCAGGAATACATGAGACAAGGTAGATGAGTATGCAAGCTTGGGTAATAGGTAATTGGAAACAGAATCCAGCAACGAGCCGCGACGTCGATACACTGTTAGAGGGTTTGTTGACGGCGATATATGCTGATACAAAGTTTTCAAGCAATTGCTGCAATTTAATGGTGGCACCAAGCGATATTCATTTGGCGGCAGTTAATGCTCGTTTGAAAGATACGTCTGTGCTGTGTAGCGCACAAGATATTAGTGCCCATAGTGCAACTACTGGTGCATATACTGGTGATTGTTCCGCACAACAAGTGGTTGATGCCGGTGCAACATGGACGATACTTGGTCACTCTGAGCGCCGTCAGTATCATCAAGAATCTCATGAATGCTTATTGCAAAAAATGACTCACGCATTCACACAAAACTTGGGTGTTGTATTCTGTATTGGTGAAACCCAGACACAGTATGATGCGAAACAAACGCTTGAAGTCATTGATAATCAGTTATCAGTCATTAAAGATTTACTGGATCAACAACCAGATATTACCGTTTCATTAGCAGGGCGTCTAATCATTGCCTATGAACCAGTTTGGGCGATTGGTACTGGTAAAGTCCCTACTGTGTATGAGGTGAGTAAAACCCATCAGCATATAAAACAAACGGTTGCAGGCTTTGCTAATAACTTGGAAGACATGACGGTTTTATATGGCGGTAGTGTCAATGCCGATAATGCGGATAGTTTTGCTTTAGACTCGATGATTGATGGTGCATTAGTTGGTGGGGCTTCATTAAAGGCAGAGAGTTTCCTAGCGATTGCCAAAGCTTTTAGCTAAGCGAATACTGAGTTAGTAAAAGTAGATTTAACAGTACCCTTGCAATCGTGTACAATGCGCCTTATTTATATAATCGATTTAGCGTCATGACACGCTGATTTTTATTAAACTTAAGATTTATTTTTCCGTTATCCGTCGTCATTACGCGGCAAAAGAGGCCACCATGTTTACGTTTATATTAGCCCTGCATATTATCGTGGCGATTGCTATGATCGGCTTGATTTTGATACAGCATGGCAAAGGGGCAGATGCTGGAGCTTCTTTTGGTGCTGGTTCATCAGGTACAGTGTTTGGTGCGGCAGGAACTGCTAACTTTTTGACGCGTGCGACCGCTGTTTTAACAGTGATATTTTTTATCACTAGTATGACGTTAGCTGTGCATGCACGTAAGCAAGCCGAAGATCAGTTTCGTTTAGATGCGCCAGTTTCAGCACCACAGACACCGCGTCCATTGACTCAAGATTCTCATTAAATATCTTTTGCGAGTGTAGCTCTTGCTATTTTGATACGTTAGATTTACAATGCTTTTCTGTTTTTACAAGTCTTTATCTATCGGTGCCTACCTTAAGCATCTATTACAGTAGATAAGATATTGAAAAACGCAGTAGTAAAAATGCGATTGTGGTGGAATTGGTAGACACGCCATCTTGAGGGGGTGGTGGCGCAAGCTGTGGGGGTTCAAGTCCCCCCAATCGCACCAATTTTTAATACGCAGCACAGCGTATGGTTTTGTTTTATAGTTCTCAATTGTTTTATTTGAATTTATTTAAAATAAACGTTGACACTTATACTAAACCTCTATAGAATGTGCGTTCTAGATTGATGCGGGGTGGAGCAGTCTGGTAGCTCGTCGGGCTCATAACCCGAAGGTCGTTGGTTCAAATCCAGCCCCCGCTACCACTTTTTATACTGATGTTTTGTACACTAAATTTGTCAGTAACTATTAGCCCACCATTATGCTTGTGGGTTTTTTTGTATCTGACTATCAGTGTTATCGCGCGCGCTATCCTACTTATGTTAAGCTCTAGTTCTATAGAGTACGCTGCCATTTATTGTAGCTTGTCGTTACTCAGCATTATTAGAGTGATGCTTCCTAAGCATACTATCTTTTATTCCTTACTCTTTTATTGATAGTGCTGCTTTATGAATAATAAAAGCATTGTTTGGCTGAGCTTGATATTTTTAAACTTAAATGAATGAAACACATAATAATACACTTGTGATATTAAACAATATTATGATGGTGTCTCCCACTATATGATGGTTTACACTGAATAAGAGATAACAAACAAATTTAATACGGTTTATTAAGTACGATAGATACGTGAATAGGAAGATATAAATAGATTATGAAGCTTTCGACTAAAGTTGCAGAACTGACTAATATTATTGCCCCTGCAGTCGCCGCTTGTGATGTGGCGCTATGGGGTATAGAATTTGCGCCACAGGGACGCCGTTCTTTGCTACGCATTTATATTGAAGCGTTGCCAGAAGAGCAAGCTCAAGATAAGCAGGTAACCATAGAAAACTGTGCTGCGGTAAATCATCAAGTAAGTGGCATTCTTGAAGTACATGATCCAATTGCTGGTGAGTATATTTTAGAAGTGTCTTCACCAGGGTTTGATCGTGCTTTCTTCTCAGATGAGCAGATGCATGGATATGTTGGTCAGACTGTTAGCTTACGTTTGATACAAGCCATTGGTAATGGCGACCAAAAACGTCGTAAAGTGACAGGTACCCTAGACAGTATTAATGAAAATTCTTTACAGTTGACGGCCGCTGATAGTGAGCAGTTTGAGATTGCATTGAGTAATATAGATAAAGCTAATTTGATTTATGAAGATACTTAACAGATTAGAACGTTTGTTTTATAAATGTGTTTAGTTTGATGTAACCGGCAGCTTGTAACAAATCAAGATTTAAATATTCATACAACGTAAAGCTTACGGTGAACATATAATATTAATACTCAAATTATAAAATTTAAGTCAATTAAAAAATGATAGGACAGGTATAGCATGAGTCGTGAAATCTTAACGGTAGTAGAAACTGTCAGTAATGAAAAGGGCTTAAATCCTGAAGATATCTTTGAAGCCATAGAAGACGCTTTAGTGGTATCTACCAAGAAAAAAGTATACACCGAGCAGCCAGAAGTGGCCGTACGAGTCGCGATTGATCGTGCAACTGGTGATTATGATACGTATCGTTATTGGACAGTGGTTGCAGATGAAGACCATGAGATGCCTGCTTGTCAGCTAGCAATTACTGATCTTGATCAAGAAGAATGGTCAATCGGCGATGTAAAAGAAGAGCAGATCGAGTCGATTGAATTTGGTCGTATTGCTGCCACACAAGCCAAACAAGTCATTATCCAAAAGATTCGTGAAGCTGAGCGAGCGCTTGTTGCTGATGCTTTTGAGCCACGCATTGGTGAAATGATGTATGGCGAAGTCAAAAAGCAGACTCGTGATGGCTATATTATCGATCTGGGTGACAATGCTGAAGGTTATTTGTCACGTGATCAGATGTTGCCACGTGAGCAGCTACGTGCAAAGTCACGTATCAATGCCATTCTATATCATGTAAACCGTGAAAACCGCGGCGCCCAGTTACTACTCTCTCGTACTCATCCTGAAATGCTATCGGCATTGATGCAAAAAGAAGTGCCTGAGATCGCTGAACAAATTATTGAGATTCGCAATGTCGCGCGCTTACCAGGTACTCGTGCTAAAATAGCGGTTAAGACCAATGATCATCGTATTGATCCAGTCGGTGCTTGTATCGGCATGCGTGGTACTCGTATCCAAGCAGTACAACAAGAGCTTGATGGTGAACGTATCGATGTCGTGGTTTGGTCAGACGATCCAGCTCAATTTATCATCAGTTCTCTAGAGCCGGCTGACGTTAGTAGTATTATTTTAGATGAAGATACGCAGACTGCTGATATCATCTTTAGTACCAATGACCAGTTAGCACGTGCTATTGGTTCACAAGGCCAAAACGTACGTTTAGCTTCTGAACTGACAGGCTACAAGCTTAATATGATGCTAGAAGAAGAGTATCAGCAGCGTCAACAAAACGAATCTAAAGCGTTTATTGAACTATTCTATGAACGTTTAGAAGTAGATAAGGACTTAGCTCAAGCGCTTGTCGATATTGGCTTCACCAGTATCGAAGAAGTGGCTTACGTACCAGTTGAAACTTTTTATGACATCGAAGGTCTAGACGATGAAGCGATTGAGATGATTCAAGAGCGTGCTAAAGAAGTAGTCATTGCTGATGAGCTGGTCAAACAACAGAACATGAAAGAGCCAAGTCAAGAGCTACAAGATCTTGAAGGTATGACGGTTAGCTGGGCTTATAAAATGGCACAGAAAGACATTATTACCGTTGATGATTTGGCAGAACAAGCAGTCTTCGATCTAGAAGATATCGAAGGTTTAGACTCTGAAACCGCAGGAAAACTCATCATGAAAGCTCGGGAATCTTGGTTCAATGAATAAGCGGTAACTGCATATCGCTGTCTTTTGGTGATATGCTATCGATATAAAGTGCTGGTAGGAATGTAATACAAATACCAGCCTTAACCCAATCATTTGTAGCCAACAACTGAATTGAACATATAGCAAATAATAGACAGTAGGTGATAATAAATGGCAGATAAGACCGTCAAAGAACTGGCAGATATGGTAGGCAAAACTACAAGTGCTGTAAAACAGCAACTGGTAGATGCTGGACTACCTGCTCGTGCAGAGGATGACCTAGTCTCAGAAGTTGAGCAAGAGAAGTTGGTGACGTATTTAAAGCAAAGTCATGGTCAGCAAGAAAAGCGTCGTATTAGTCTTAAGTCTAAAACGACTAGCACTGCTCGTGTGACTGGCTCTTCAGGTAAATCTAAGAGTGTTAATGTTGAAGTACGTAAAAAGAAAGTCTTTGAAAAGCCTGATCCTGAAAAGATGGCTGAAGAATTGGCTGCGCGTGAGCAAGCGATGATTGAGTCGCAGGAACGTGCTGCTAAAGACGCTGAAGAGCGTGCTGCTATTAAGAAAAAGGCGGAAGAACGTCAAGCGGCGACCTTAGCTGCGATGCGTGCAAGTTTGGGTTCTGGCAAAAAATCAGACGATAGAAATGACGATATCTCAACGTCAGTCGTTGTGAAAAAAGGTGGCAAGGCAGCTGTTGAGGTCAAGCCTAAAGACCAACCGAAGAAAAAAGTCGCTGCAACCAAACCAAAAGTCGAAACGGCAACTGAGCGTAAAGCTCGTGAGGCACGTGAAAAAGAAGAAGCTCGTCTACGCGAAATTGAGACTGAAACACGTCGTGTTCAGGCTGAAGAAGCACAGAAGCGTACGCTTGAGCAAATGCGTAAAATGGCTGGTAAATATACAGATCGTGAGCCTGTTACTGAAGTTCGAAAAGATGAACCGTTGGCAGAAGGTTTGGTCGGTGATGCATTAGAAGAGTCATTCGAAAAAGAGCGTCGTGAAATCAAGCGTGGTGCAAACAGCACTGGTGCACGTGGCCGTCGTCGCAAGAACCAAGATGAGCGTGAATTTAAAAACCGTAAAAACGGATTGCGTTCAAGCCAATCAGGACAGCATAAGTTTGAAAAACCGGTTGAGAAAATCGTTTATGACGTTGAGATTAGTGAGCATATCACTGTAGCAGATCTTGCCCAACGTATGGCAGTCAAAGCTCGAGAAGTGACTAAATTACTGATGAAAATGGGTGAGATAGCACGCGAGTCAGATACCATTGATCAAGCAACAGCAAGTTTACTGGTTGAAGAAATGGGTCACAACCCAGTACCTGTCAGTGATACAAAAGTTGAAGATGACTTACAAGATGCGGTCGATGAGCGCAGCAGCAATGTGCAAACACGTCCACCAGTCGTGACTATTATGGGTCACGTTGACCATGGTAAAACATCATTACTGGATAAAATTCGTGAAACGAAAGTAGCAACCGGTGAAGCGGGTGGTATTACCCAGCATATTGGTGCTTATCATGTTAAAACGGAACGTGGTGTCATTACATTCCTTGATACTCCAGGCCACGCAGCATTTAGCGCGATGCGTTCACGTGGTGCTCAGGCAACTGATATCGTTGTACTAGTAGTAGCAGCTGATGATGGTATGATGCCACAAACAGCAGAAGCGATTGATCATGCTCGTGCTGCTGGTACGCCAATTATCGTCGCTATCAACAAAATGGATAAGCCAAGTGCTGATCCTGACCGTGTTCTTAATGAGCTGACCACAAAAGAAGTGGTATCAGAAGAATGGGGTGGTGATACACCAATGGCACGTATCTCAGCCAAAACAGGCGAAGGTATTGATGATCTATTGGATTTTATTAGCTTACAAGCTGAGCTGATGGAATTAGAAGCGCCATTAGACGGTGCTGCACAAGGTGTTGTTATTGAATCAAGACTAGAAAAAGGTCGTGGTCCAGTTGTTAGTGTCTTAGTGAAAAAAGGTACATTGAAGCAAGGTGATTTGATCTTAGCCGGTGAACATTATGGTAAGGTCCGTGCACTGACAGATGAGAATGGTCAGCGTATCAAATCAGCGGGTCCTTCTATCCCTGTAGAAATCTTAGGTTTACCTGAAACACCTGCTGCTGGTAGTGAGTTCTTAGTCGTAACTGATGAGAAAAAAGCACGTGAAGTGGCTGACTTTAGAGCTAACCGTGAACGTGAGCGTCAACTTGAACGTCAAAATGCTATGCGTCTTGAAAGTATGTTCGATCAAATGGAACAAGGTGATGTGTCATTCTTGAACATCGTATTGAAAACGGATGTCCGTGGTTCGCTTGAAGCATTACTTGCTGCTCTAAACGAGCTATCAACTGATGAAGTTAAAGTCAGAGTGATTAGTTCGGGTGTTGGTCCTATCTCTGAGTCTGATGTCACGCTTGCAGAATCTAGTGAGGCAGTATTATTAGGTTTCAACGTTCGTGCAGATGCGACCGCACGTCGTAAAGCAGATACTGCTAACATGGATATTCGCTACTATAGTGTTATTTACGGCTTAATCGATGATGTGAAATCAGCCATGAGTGGTATGTTGGCTCCTGAACATCGTGAGAAAATCCTTGGTGTTGCAGAGGTTCGTGAAGTATTCCGCTCTAGTAAGTTTGGTGCTGCTGCTGGTTGTATGGTGGTTGAAGGTACAATCTATCGCAATAAACCTATCCGTGTATTGCGTGATGACCAGGTTATCTTTACAGGTCAGTTGCAATCATTACGTCGCTACAAAGAAGACGTTAATGAAGTACGTACTGGTATGGAATGTGGCCTAGCGGTACGTGGTTACGATGTCGAAGCTGGTGATAAGATTGAAGTCTTTGAAATTCAAGAATTCGCACGTACTATCTAACGTTATTGTCTGATAGTGAGGTATATAACCATGCAACGTGCTTAATGGGCTGTGCATCGCAATATCTCCTCATTATCAAGCTTTACTTAGGCCTAACAGGTAGATCCTGCTAGGCCTTTTTTAACAAGTATTAACCCCTAAATCTTTTTAAAAGATATGTACTAATCAATAAAAATAAGCCATATCAAATTAAGGTAATAAAATGAACCAACGTTTACAACGCTTAGCCGATCAAATACAGCGTGAGCTTGCTGTCCTTATCCGCGATGCAGTTAATGATCCTCGCTTGACAGGTTTTGTCACTATTTCTAGTGTCAAAGTTAGTCCTGATTTAGGATATGCCGATGTCTATGTCACCATTATGGAGCCTGAGCTTAATGATGCCATGACCAAGACTAATCATGAAGAAAGTATTAAAGTGCTTAACAAAGCTGCGGGTTTCTTACGTACTGAACTGAGCCATAGTTTAAAAACACGTACGACACCGCGCTTGCGTTTTCACTATGATGAAGTGACAGCTCGTGGTAATTATATGATGGATTTGATTAATCAGGCTGTCACTAAGACTGAAAAAAATGAGAATGATGAGTAAGTACCTACTATGCCCATATCAGCCAAACCTGCCGATAAAACACAAGCTAATAAAGTGAAAGTCTCTGGTGTTATCTTAGTAGATAAACCCAAAGGCATGACCTCACAGCAAGTGGTGTCAAAAGTAAAATATCTGTTCAAATCACCGGTGCACGATAGCAAAAAAGCTGGGCATACGGGCACGCTTGACCCTATGGCCACAGGTCTATTACCTATTTGTATGGGTGAGGCAACTAAGTTTAGTCATTATCAGCTTGATGCTGATAAATCTTATCAGGCGACTATCTTGCTAGGTAGCCAAACTGATACTGGTGATGCCGAAGGACAAATTGTGGCACAAGAGCCCATTCCTCAACTTAACGAAGATTTTTTAGCGTCTGTGGCGCAGCAGTTTTTAGGTGAGCAGCAACAGATACCACCAATGTACTCAGCGCTAAAAAAAGATGGTAAAAAGCTTTACGAATATGCTCGTGCTGGTATCGAGGTCGATAGACCTCCCAGAAATATCACTATTAAAGCACTTAAGCTACAGATAATAGATGATGCCCAGATTGACCTAACCGTTACTTGTACTAAAGGTACTTACGTACGTGTATTGGCAGAAGATATTGCAAAAAAGCTAGGTACGCTAGGACATTTAACAGTATTGCGTCGTATACAAGTAGGTAAGTTCAGTATTGATGACGCTGTCGCTTTATCTTCATTAGAAGAGAGTAGTTTAGATGCGCGTCAGTCTTGGCTATTGCCTATCGATGCTTGCATTGAGATTAGTGCTGAGCTAACTTTGACAGAGGAGCAGTGTGTCCGTGTACATATGGGACAGCGTCTGAACGTATTCGATGTGCTGACCGGAAAACTAAAGGACTATGTTTCTAAGGTAGTTTCTGTTCAACTATCTAATAGTAGTGCTGTTGGTGTGGATGACATAGCCTCCAATGCTTTTCAGAACTTGGAGCATGAAATACCTGTCGATATACGTTTACTTAATGCGCAGGGAGAGTTCCTTGGTTTAGGTGCAGTGAGCCTAAATGGGCGTCTACAACCTAAAAAATTGATTCAGCGTTAGTTTTATTCTTGTTAATTGATATCCAATAAGGCCTTTTTGGCTTACTAACAGTTTACACTAATCACATATCCTCACATTTTATTGCAGGTTTCGCCTATGGTGAAACCTGTTTTTTTTGTATGCTAAATTTATCAGATAGGGAATGCTGAGTTAAAAAACAAAACAGATAAATATTATAAAAGTAAAAATAACTATAAAAGTTAAATACTCAAATAATAAATAATTAAAATTAAAGGCTTGTGCAAAAAGGATGCACACCAATAAAGATAAAATAGGTTAAAGGAAGATTGACTACCAAATAACAATAAAATCAATTTATAAAAATATATTGGTTCATAAAAACTAATAGATAATAAAGGGAAAACTATGAAAACGATTGCTTTCTTATTACATAATCACTTTGAACAAGCAGAGTATGAAGATGTCAATAATCAGTTAAAAGAAAAAGGCTATAAAACACTTCTCATAACAACAAATAATAAAAAAGAAGTGCAAGCCATGCAGCAAGACGTAAATAAGAGTGATACTTTTACCGCTGATATCTTTGCCGAAGAGGCTGACACCTCCGAGTATGATGCATTGGTTTTACCAGGTGGTACAGTGAATGC
>NZ_JBQSVL010000087.1:0-10151 GCF_052376215.1 Psychrobacter sp. AOP7-B1-24 | reverse complement strand
GCAACTAGTTATTCGTTACACCCAGAAAAATTTAAAACCTTTATGCAAGTATCTTTATGGTAGTGAAAATTTTTATAAAGGAAAGTTGAATATGTATGAAATGTTGTTTATGACTTTCATCGCAACTCCTATATTTATTCAATATCACTTCATATATAAAAGAAAAGGATACTTTCCCATGTTCAAAAATGGTACTAGTACCATGCACAATAGCTTAGATGAAAAAAATACACTTTTACTGATCAAGGATCATTATCAATGGTTAGTGCTAAATGTTATATCTTTAGGGCTGGCCTTATTCTGGTTCTTTGGTAGTACGCTTTTTATGTTTTTAGCAAAAAGAGCAGACAGTTAATATGACCCTGCTGACTTTGTAGAATATAAAGACTTTGAACCAACCTGTCAGGGTACAAGCTGCAAAATCACAGATGTTTATGATTCTTATGGTAACTCAGCTATATTTGAAGCTGATCAAGCTTGTAGATAAGCTCACCATACTTAAGGAATCGATTACTATTGGCGTACGGCCCTTAAATTTTTGTAACCAGTTTTTCACTCGTAAACTAGAAGTAAAAAGCAGGGGTAGCACATATTAAATGTTGTGCATATCGTTGTGCATACAAATATTTTTTAATAATATAAACATATATATCAATAACTTACATTATATGATTGACTCCCGCCGAGCGCACCAATCATTATATTTACAATCTTGCGGCATTCTTCTCCTTAGCACTGCTCCAAACAACCCTTACTCATCAAATCAATATATCAAGGTGTTAACAGACTTTCTATGCCTATCGACTTTAGCATTTCTCACCTATAGAGAGTCTCACTCTGCATCTTGCAAATTAGCAGTCAACTGGGCGCGACTGGGCACACGGTGGTAATTAAGCACAGGAACATCACCCAAACGGCGCTGACCTATAGCCAGCTTTTTATCAATCGTCATCATCGCTATCTTGTTGCCTTGCTTACTGATTAATAAATGATTTGCCTTACGCGTGACTTGATAATCAGGAAAGTGCTGCTTTAATATCGCTGATGTTTTTTGCAGAGCATCATTCGGTGCTGTATTTTTTGATTTTGTGCCTTTATGCTTTTCGCCTGCTTTTGCTCCACGCGATTTTGCCACAAACCATAAAATTGCGATAATGGTAAACAGTATGACAAGCCACCAAATTCCATCTATCATAAGAAAAAATATCCATCATTAACAAGGGTTGGCTCATGTTAGCAGAATTATCACCAACGTTAATAGCAGAAGTAGCACTTGCCACCAAGTTACTGAAATTGAAACAACGTATTTGCATTTTAACAGGGGCTGGCATTTCTGCAGAAAGCGGTATTCCAACGTTTCGAGACAAGCAAACAGGCTTATGGGAAAACTATGGCGTAGAGGACTTGGCGACACCAGAGGCGTTCATCCGCGATCCAAAGCTAGTATGGTCATGGTATCAATGGCGTCGGCAAGTAGTCGCCGATAAAGCACCAAACCCAGCACATCATGCCTTAGCACAGTGGCAATATCATGCTCAGTCTTCCGATCAGCAAATAACACTCATCACTCAAAATGTCGATGATTTGCACGAGCAAGCTGGCAGTACTGTGACTCATTTGCACGGCAATCTATGGCGTAACAAGTGTAGTCAATGCGAGACACCTGTCCAAAATCAAGCAAGAGATTCGTATAGTAGCAAGGATACTGTCGGTTATGACGAAGCACTAATGACTTGCTATCAATGTGGCGGTTATATCAGACCAGATATTGTGTGGTTTGGTGAGGCGCTGCCTGTAGATGAGTGGCAAACCGCTGAAACTGCAGCGACGAACTGCGAGCTCTTTATTAGTATTGGTACCTCCAGCCTCGTCTACCCTGCTGCTGGACTGGCGCAATCAGCCAAACAAAATGGTGCCAAAATCATCGAAATCAATCCGAACCCCACACCAAACACACTCGTTGATATAACATTAGCAGAAAAAGCGGGCGTCATTTTGCCACTATTAATACAAGAGATTATTGCGCTATAGCGATAATGGTATGACTGACTTTGTTGAAAGTGTCCTAATGATATTATAAAAAAGGCTTAACGATTCGTACAAACCGTTAAGCCTTGGATACTAAAACCTATTGGATTTACTTTAGTGCCAGATCCACTTTCGCTAAATATGCCGCCTTTAACTCGTCATCTATAAACGACGATCTAAACGAGTTTTTTACCAAGGTAACAATATCATCTTCCGTTAACGGCAGATTTTCACAGATATTGATAAAGTTCTGATTCATATAACCTTTAAAATACGCTGGATCATCTGAATTGACACTGATATTTAGACCATAATCTAGCAGCTCTTTTATATTGTGCTCTTGATAATGCCCAAAGACTTTAAGCTCAATATTAGAGTTTGGGCAGACGGTCAGTGGCATTTGCTCATCTTTAAGTCGTTGCATCAGCTCTGGGCTTTTGATGGACTGAACACCATGATCGATTCTGTTGATATTCAATAAATCCAGTGCTTCATAAATATAAGAAAAATCAGCTTCTTCACCAGCATGAGCCACTAGCTTAAAGCTGGCTTCTTTTGCCTTTTCAAACACGTCTTTGAACTTTGAAGGTGGGTTGCCTAATTCTGAAGAGTCAAGACCGACACCGATAATGTCGTCTTTAAACGCCATCGCTTCGTCCAACGTGGCAAACGCTTCTTCTTGTGATAAATGCCGTAAGAAACACATGATGATACAAGAAGTAATGCCGAATTTTTCTTTGGCATCAGCCAGCGCTTCTTTGATACCCGTAATGACGGCTGCAAAGGGCACACCCCTTTCGGTATGGGTCTGAGGGTCAAAAAATATCTCGGTGTGAATGACGTTGTCTTCAACACATTTGAGAATATATGCCCATGTCAGATCATAAAAGTCATCTTTGGTCACAAGGACATTTGCGCCTGCATAATAGATATCTAAAAAACTCTGTAGATTATTAAAGTTATACGCGTTACGGACATCTTCTATGTCTTTATAGGGGATTTCAATCTGGTTTTTTTTCGCCAATCTAAACATCAGCTCAGGTTCTAATGAGCCTTCGATATGTAAATGCAGCTCTGCTTTTGGTAATTTCTTAATTAACTCTATCATAGTGTTCCAGTAGCTATTCTTTATAAAAAATACGTTATTTCTCGAAGCGCTATTGTATTTCAATTCATACTGAAACCCTAGCAAATAACGAGAACTGATGAGAATCATCATCAGACTTCATGATAAACGCTAACTCAGAAACACCACGGTATCAGACAGCTCATTGCCTGCTGGATCATGCTCTAGATGGTAGTATTGACGCAGCACTTGCCCGACTTCATCTAACAATTCAGCCAAGCTTTCTTCTATTTTTTGATTGGCAATACCAGATACCGCTTTTTCGCACATTGCATGCCAGACAGTAGGGCTAACGTGCGCACTGATACCACGATCGGCGACAATCTCTAATTGATGCTCACAAACATTGACGTAAACCAAAACACCTGTGTTTTCTTCAGTATCCCAAACTCGGTACGCGCTGAATAAATCAACGGCACGTTCATGGCAGTCAATATGATAAGCCTCTTGAATAGGTAAATGATTTTCTACAATCAAAAACACTTCACCGCGATGTCCACGCTCTGCACGTGTCACTCTATCGGTTAGACGCGCCTTGGCTTCTACTGTCAGCCACTTACTATGCAATAGAGGGACAAACAAAACTTGACGCCACCAGCGAGCAAAACTGGGATTTGAAGTGTTGTTTTCTGCCATTATATTTTTTCCTCAAGTACGTCATTGCCAACCGTCATTTAGTATCTGTGTTACCAAGATCCGCCAGCACCACCGCCACCAAATCCGCCGCCACCACCGCCAAACCCACCGCTACCAAAACCTCCGCCACCACGGCTGCCACCGCCTCCGCTACCAGGTAGGAATACCATACCACCACCTCGACGACCACCGCCAGAGCCACCTTTACCGCCACCACCACGTGAGATCAAAAACATCCAGATAAATATGGCCATAATCACCGTCATGAAGAAGCCGCCACCCAGTGCTAAAGAGCCAGCAAAAAAACCACCTGCCGTTAGGATAGAGCCAAACACGCGACCAAATATATTAGTAATAAAGCTACCAAATATCATCGCCATAATAAACAAGAAAATAGGTGATGGCACTTCATCAGCGTCCTGTTGGGCACTGCGTTCCGCTGCTTGCGCATCAGCACGAGCCAACACTTCAGGATCAGTAGTTAAACGCTCATTTAAAGCATCCACACCTGCCAATATCCCAGCACCATAATCGTTCTGCTTAAACAATGGCGTGATGTCTTCACGGATAATACGACTGACGGCAGCATCGGGCAACACACCTTCTAGCCCGTAGCCAGTCAAGATATACATATCACGGTCATTGACAGCGACAACCATTAGCAAACCATCATCGATATCTTCACTGCCCAGTTGCCATTTCTCAGCCACTTGCAGTGCATAGTCAAATATCGGTAAACCATTTGTTGTAGGAACGATAACCACTGCCGCTTGGGCGAAACCTTGCTGATAAATACTTCTTAACTGCGCCTCTAAACGCTGTTTCTCTTGCGAGTTTAGAATATTGGCTTGATCAACCACTGGCGAATTCAATATCAACTTATCCGCATCGACACTTTCTGCACTTGACTGTATCGGTGCTGGTGCACTGGTCTGCGCTTCTGTAGTCGTTTCATCATTAGTTGCATTAGGATTGACGGCTTCATTACCCAGTACTGCATCATTGATGGCTTCATTGGACTCGCCTGCTTTGGCAAGTGCCACTAAATCCTCGACACTACGATCTTGCAGACTTGATGTGCTATCAATAGCGACAGCATTATCGTCAACATTGCCATTAGTTGCAGCATGCAGCATAGACGTACCACTGACGCTGAGCGTGAACAGCAATACTGATAAGAGTGCTTTTGAATTATTCATCTAATCTATACCACCTCAATGACATCTGTACTATAGTCAATCTCATATAAATCCGACACAGTATCGAACACCTTTAGTCTACCATTCGTAGCACTATTACTTGCCTTTATAGATCCGGATTATGATGAGCCAACGATAAGCTGATAGGCATTTATATTTATCAAATATATTTATCAATGCCTTTAATAACAAGTTCGGCCGCTTACTCTAAATAAAGCAGCTTGTGCCGCTCTATTTCACTTATATCCCTTTTTCACTTATATATAATGCAATTATTGATTTCGCTCTACTGAGTAGTCGCTGCATCGTCATCGCCAAAATCTACCGTTGGTGCCGTTGATATCGCTTCTTCATTTGCCACACTAAAATTTGGCTTAGTATCCATGCCAAATACTTTTGCGGTAATGTTGGTTGGGAATTGACGCACCGTTGTATTATAGCTTTGTACCTCTTGGATATAACGGTTACGAGCGACAGCAATACGATTTTCAGTCCCTTCAAGCTGCGCTTGTAAATCTTGGAATAATCCATCTGACTTTAACTCAGGATAACGCTCAGAGACTGCCATCAATCGTGATAATGCCCCTGTCATCTGCTCTTGCGCCGCTACATAACGTTCCATCGCTTCTGGGTCGTTGAGCACTTCAGGCGTCGCTGTCATACCACCAGCACGTGAACGCGCTTCAGCCACTTGCGTAAAGACTTCTTGTTCCTGCTCAGCATACTGCTGTACCACTTTGACTAAGTTTGGCACCAAATCAGAACGACGCTGGTATTGGTTAACAACTTCTGACCATGATGCAGTCACCTGCTCATCTTGCGCTTGCAGGTTGTTATAACCACAACCGCTGAGACCAACGGTAGAGGTTGCTAGTACTGCTGCGAGAAAAATGGGTTTTATAATTGATTTTCGCATCATTATCGTTTCTCCTAATAATGGTAAGTAACAAATAACCAGTGAGATATTGGACTGACTATAGTAACTCATATTATAGCCTGTAAGCTGCTCTAGCCATAATGGCCCTATAAATATGGTTTTGCCATTATTGGTTACAAAACACAATCACTTTCCGCTCTCTCCTTACGGCTGTCTCAGAATATCGCTGCATATCACCACTCATCCGTGCAATACACACTCGTTATTTACGTAAATTGGGTCGTACTGAATAACTATATATGCTGATGAAAAAATAAAATTCTAGTAATTGGTACGAAAATATGGCAAATTGCAGTTACGTAGCCGTACGGTTTGAATACATTTGGTAGTGGACTTATAACACGATTAGTATTAGCAACCTCTTGATTATCGTTTAACTATCAAGTGTTTACGTAGTAATTCTAATCAACCATTCCAGTAGTGTAATCAATCGATACTGCTCATAGCAAATTAAATGCTGTCATCAGCATAAGCATTTAATTACATAACTGCCTGTTCTATCCACTATTGATAGTATCAGTACTATATAAATAGTAAATCCCACTGACAAACTAAGTGGATAAGTTCAGAAAACTACACTTCACTCTTGGTGGCTAAGCACGTATGAGACTTGACTGATACACAAGTCGGTGTAGCTAATTTAACTGCTTAACTTAGATAAGTAAGTTAACCAGTTAGTTTACTTCTAAAGCATACAGAGCCACTTTCGAGACAGTACTAGGAACATACTTATGGAAGGTTTAGTTAATTTAGTAAATGGAATTATCTGGAGTCCAGCACTGATCTATCTGTGTTTGGGCGCTGGTCTTTTCTATTCCATCATGACACGCTTCGTACAAGTACGCTTATTCAAAGAAATGCTCAGACTGTTATTTAAAGGGAAACCTGATAACGATGGTATCTCCTCATTTCAGGCACTAGCCGTCTCTCTATCTGGTCGTGTCGGTATGGGTAACATCGCCGGTGTTGCTGCTGCCATTGGCTTCGGTGGTCCAGGTGCTGTATTTTGGATGTGGGTTGTCGCCTTTTTAGGCGCGTCAACCGCTTATATTGAGTCTACCTTAGGTCAAATTTATAAAGAGCGTGATATCGTAACAGGCGAATATCGTGGTGGTCCTGCTTATTACTTCGAGCGTGCGCTTGGTCAAAAATGGTACGGTATTCTATTCGCTATCGCCTCAATCGTTGCTTGTGGTATCTTCTTACCTGGTGTACAGGCTAACGGTGTCATCAATGCTGTGGCTCAGGTTGCTGGTGAAGGTTCAGTGATGAACTTTATGGGTATAGAAACTGGCACAACTCGTATGATGGCTCTAGGCGTTGTTTTAGTCGTATTGGGCTTTATCATCTTTGGTGGTATCAAACGCATTGCTACCTTTACTGAGTACGCTGTACCCTTTATGGCAGTAGGCTATATTATCTTAGCACTGCTTATTATGTTTGCAAACTTTAGCATGATCCCACAAGTATTCGGTTCAATCGTTGGTGATGCTTTTACCGCGCAAGCCGGTCTCGGTGCTGCTATTGGTTGGGGCGTTAAGCGTGGTATTTACTCAAACGAAGCTGGTCAGGGTACAGGTCCTCACGCTGCCGCAGCAGCAGCCGTTGACCATCCTGCACAGCAAGGGCTGGTACAGGCATTCTCAGTCTACGTTGATACTTTATTAGTTTGTTCTGCTACTGCCTTTATGATTTTGTCTACTGGTATGTACAACATCCAAGGCACATTGCCTGATGGCCAGTTCTTGGTACAAAACGTAGCAGCAGATGTTGAGATTAACGCACCTTCATTTACCCAAATGGCGATGGAATCTGTTTACGGTACTTTTGGTAATACTTTTATCGCGATAGCGGTATTCTTCTTTGCCTTTACCACTATCTTGGCGTACTACTATATCGCTGAAGTAAACATTTCGTACCTTACCCGCTCTATGGGTCAAGGCGCTAGTAAAGCAGGTAAATTTATCGTAAAACTTCTTATCATGTTTATGGTTGCTTATGGCGCGCTAAACAGCTCAGGTTTTATCTGGGGACTTGGCGATGTTGGTGTTGGCCTGATGGCTTGGTTGAACATCCTTGGCATCATCGTGATCTTCTTTGTCGCTCGTCCTGCTATCGATATCTTACGAGATTACGAAGCACAGCTCAAAGCAGGTGGTGGTACGACTGCCAAACGATTTGTTTTTGACCCTAAGAAATTCGGTATCAAGAATGCGACTTACTGGGAAGAGCGTCATCTAGAATTGGAAAAAAGAATGGCTGCTGACCCACTAAACAAAGAAGTTAAATAAGCAAGCTCAACTACTTGTCTAAACAACATTTTAAGACAGTGGTTACGTAATCATATTAACTAAAGCCCGAGGCCGTCGTCTCGGGCTTTTTTATGGTCGCTCAATAGTCTCTAATCTCTCTACAAAGTCGCTCAGCATCAATCTCAAACAATGTATCATCGAAGAACGCTAAAATAGTTACAAAGCAGGTGACTGTGGACTGTAAAGGTGCTCCCTCTAAGGATGGTGACACCGTAGCGGTTTAGTAGTTCACTGACTGTAGCTTGCTTACCATAAGCAAGACACAAAAAAGCCCAGCTCGCTAGCTAGGCTTCTTCGATGTCATTGATAAATGATAAAACTCAGTCTATAAAAACAACTTATTCAGGCATTAATACCGCATCGATAGTGTGAACCACACCATTAGTTGCCATAATATCTGTACCTGTGATATTGGCTGTGTTACCAGTAGCATCAGTGATGACATTATCTTCGCTGATAGAAATAGTTGCACCGTTAGCAGTCTCAATATCAGTACCATAAGGGATGTCAGCAGCCAATACTTCTGACGCTAACACGTGGTAAGGAAGTACTTTTTTGAGCAAGTCTGTATCAGCCAATAGCGCTTCTTTGGTCACGCCCAAGCTTTCTAATACAGGAGCAAATGCATCATCTGTTGGTGCAAATACAGTATGCTTGGTCTCTTCCATCAACATAGTGTCAAGACCAGCCGCTTGTAATGCCGCGTTTAGAATGGTTAGATTTTCGTTGCCTGCAGCAAGTTCAGCAATAGTTTGCGTAGCAGCAGTTTCATCCATCATGTCAGTCTCAGCCGCTGGATCTGTTTCGGCCATTGCATCAGTTTCGGCCATTGCATCAGTTTCAGCCATTGGCTCTACAACCGCTTCTTCAGTAGTCGTTTCAGGCTCAACTGGATCAGTTGTGGTTTCTGTATCATTACAAGCGGCTAATGACATGGCAGCTGTAACAACAGCGATAGATAGTAAGTTTTTCTTTAACATGGGTATTTCCTTATCAATGAATGGTCAATTACATTATTTGATTAACAAATAAGTTTCTCAGTTAATGAATATAACAGTGAATAATTTATTTGTTGCAAACGATACCAATTGAACCAGTGCCGATTACGCCAAACTTGTTACATCAATAACTACGATTTTAACTGATTATTTTTTAATTACTGCTTACTTAGGTAGCAACACTGTATCAATCACGTGTACGGCGCTATTATTAGCTTGTACAGCTAGCAGGTTTTCACCAAGAATTATTTAGGAAGCAGGACTTTATCGATAACGTGTACTACACCATTGTTAGCAGCAATATCGGTTTCTAAAATATTAACCGTACGACCATTTTCATCTTTTAATTGGCCTTGATCGGTAACCACGAGTGCATCTTTACTCAGCATGGTAATAGTGCCTGGCTTCACGTCTGCCGCATATACTGGTGCAGCACCGTTGATCACATGGTAGCCCAAGATTTTAGTTAGCAATGGCTTGTTGGCAAACAGTTGATCTTTCGTCATACCTGTTTCTTGCAACACTTGTGCAAATGCTTCATTGGTCGGCGCAAATATAGTGAAGTTAGCGTTAGGGTTAGATAACGGTGCAGCGATACCAGCAGCTTCTACCGCTTCAACAAGCAATGAGAAATCAGCATTACTTTGTGCAACTTGTACCACATTCATATCTGACATTGCTTGCGTATCTGACACTTCTTGACTACTGGTAGGTGCTTCAGTCGAGGCACTGTCACCGTCCGCTGGCATCATGCTGTTACAAGCACTCAGGCCTGCAACTGAAAGTGCTAATGTACCAATGGCAGCAATTTTAGTAAGTTTCATAATGATATCCTTAAGTATTAATAATTAAGTATTTTAGGCGATGATAATGTCATCTCAATGGTTAATTTGCATTTCGTAGGCAACTATTACG
>NZ_JBQSVL010000086.1:0-11098 GCF_052376215.1 Psychrobacter sp. AOP7-B1-24 | reverse complement strand
AACTATTAATTTGCTCTTCTAATTCTTTGAGTCGAGAAGTATCATTTTTGGAGTTAGAAAAAAACTTATCATACGAATCTTGAACTCTTAATAACTTTGACACTAGGGGGGATTTCTTAAATCTATTTGAAATTTCAAAGGCATCCCAATCTTTTTGAGATAATGATATTGCTTTCTCCCCTAGTGGAATCATTTCCTTTTTCAATACTGGTAAAGGAAGGTTTTTGTAATCCCCTGATTGAAAGCTAAGAGTTGGGTTCTGAATCTTTGTTAATTTTTCAACCACATTGGAATTCAACCAGCATAGTGCAGATACTAACTCATTCTTTGAGCTAAAATACGCAGATTGACCTTTTACATCAGATATAGAGCCGTACTCATTATATCTAAAAGACTTCCAAGAAGATGTTATTTCCGACCAAGTTAAACCTTCTCTAAAATAAAATTGTGGACTCCTAATCACCGACTTAGGTCTGAAAGACTTCAGTAGTTCACCATTATTTTCCCAATTTACAACATATTCACGATTTCCATACCATTTCCTATAAGAGCCGCCCTTGTTATATGGCACCCATTTTATCTTACTACCTACAGTTTCATCTGTGCTTTTCATAGTGTCTGAAAATTTCAAACTATCTATTTCATACCAAAACCGCATGAACCGATCGTTATCGCCTGTTTGCAGTCCAACAGCAGCTTGTGAGCTTTGCTCTGCTTTAGGATTGTCTTCATAGATACTAATGAGTGATTTACTTGCCCAATACGCAATCGGACTTCCAGGAACCTTCTTAAAGTCTTTTTGCTCAGTTGTATTAAATTGTTTTTCACGTTTTAGTAACGCTGCTTGTTTATCCTCTTCATTTCCATCAATTAAACGATAGAATGTAGGTTTATAGTTTAGAATACTTTTATTCGCAATAATCCAAGCTGTTGTTTGAACAACTTCACCACTAATTTGACTGAATGCTCTCGCACCTAAATGTGCCATTGTAATAATCGTATGGCCTTCAAGTAAGCTCTCTCTCAACTTTTCATAGCTCGACAGAAACATCCAAGACTGCATATTAATTTGTGCATTGAACCCATGCTCTGTGAGCAGTGCAAATGCACGCTCCATAAACATCGCAAATAAGTCTGACTTACTATTTGGATACTTTTCCTTAGCGAATTTTTTTAGCTCATTATTCATGCCTTTGCCACCCATATACGGCGGATTAGCAATCACAGCATCATAACGAATAGCTAAAATAAGCGCCTGATGAATAATATCAATCAACTGCTTAGCCGCAGGCCTTTGATATGAATCTCCAGACTCCGCCAGCTCACTCAAAGTCTCATGCATCTCCTTTAAGCCATCATACTCATCTGCTGGTACCTCAATGAGAGAACCAAACGTCTTCGCTTGAGTGAATCGCGCTAAAGTACGCTGCAACAGCTGATAGCGATTGTCCGCCTCAAACGAGCTAAGATCTTGCGTCTCATCAGCAAACATATCTTGTGGGGCATCCGTATCCCAGCCACCAGACAAGTTCAGCTCACGCCATACTGTTGGCAAGTTGATATGATTGCCCTCTTGTAGTGCCAGTACATTGAGACTGACATTACGAGTAAAGATACGCTTATCATCAGCACGTGCCAGCATCATCAGTGCAAAGCCTGATAACTGAGCCGCACGATCATCGATATCTAAACCATACAGATTATTTTCTAATATAGACTTAGGAATATCACGAGGGCGAAAGCCGCGCTCCTCATAGATAGCCTTTAGCACATTATAAGCTTCGATCAATATATGGCCCGACCCTACTGCTGGGTCTAGTACCTTGATGCTCTCAGGATCGATACTATCAGGCGTAATCGCTTGTAGTTGCTCATTGACCTCAGACGATTGCTCGGCAGGCTCAATGTAGTATTCCATCTGAGCTTTGATAGCTGACTCAGGATAAGTCTGTAGCCACTGACGACCGACTGAATTTTGTACCAAATACTTTACAATCCAATTGGGTGTGAATAGCTGAGTGGCGGCTGGGATGTCTTCACTTTTGACCACCTTACCCATAACCTCATCTTTTTTCTCAGAGATATAGAACTGATATAGCCAGCCGATGACCTCAACCTGATCCCAGTCCTCTTCAGGAATACTATCAACCAAGCCACGCAATATCGAATCGGTACGAGTAAGGTTATCTGGTAATAATAGCTCGGTCGCATCATTTAAGGCTTCAAACAAGAATGGCATGGCTTCATGCAACTTATGGCACTGCTTTAGCAGAAGCCGCCGATATAGCGTCTCATCTTTGTTACCGGCCAGCTTTAACTCAATAATATAATCACGGTCTAGATCTAGCTCGTCAGCGGCATCCACGGCATGATCGATAATCTCAAATCCTGTAGGATTATCTGGATGCGACAATACTCGCAAGCCATGTCCAAGATAATCATGAATCTCCATATAACGAATCGCGCATAGGCGGTTAAACCACGTATAAGCGCCTTGCTCTACCAGTTGACTATAACCAATCAGTTTAATTTTTTTGACTAGCTTCTCTCGGGCAAACTTAATATCAGGCGTGAAAGCTTTACCTTCTATGAGTAAAACTGAGCCTTCTTCTTTGACATCAGAAATTTGTTTGTCGCTGTAAATGCCTAATTGATTTAATTGCTTTGAAACGGCTGTGATAAATTCGCGCCTCGCCTGCGGGGCGTATTTTTTTAAATTAGTAGTATTCATTATTATTTACCTATTGTACTGCAAGCGGTTTGAACAGCAGTTTTAATATTTTGCTTGAACTGTTTAAAACTTGGCATATCATCTAATCGATTAATATCTATGTTAGCGATAAGAACTCCAAGATCTGCACGAGTATAGTTCTGATTATTTATTGCGTTAGCCAAAACTATTTTTGGAGCACGTCCCAAGGATCGGTCGTTACCAGAAAGATTAGTTTCAAGAATATCACAATGACAATATGGATTATCTTTTACTGAGCAGATAACCCACGATTCAGACGTAGGTTTAGGAATCATTGCAATTCCATAGTTATACTCAGCTGCCCTAAATCCAGACAGAACAGCTTTAACTCTATTTTCTTGCATGTCGGGTTCTCGATCTAGTTCTGATCGCGTTCCGTCACAGTCATGAAAGTACACTGAAAGACTGTTGGCCCACGTATCTGGAAAGTTTCCTTTTGTCATTTCTGCTAGAGCAGCAGCGCGTTTCGCATGTTCCAAGTGTCCTTTTACAACTTTATCTTTACTCGGAAGTCTCACTTTACTGGCCTTTGCTTTCTGACCTAACTCTTTTCTATAAACAAAAGTGTGGGTGAACTCTTGTTCTTGATTCCAATCAGGTAAGCAGGATTCTAGTAGCTTCAAGAACAGTTCGTACATTGGTCCACGTAGAAAGTTTTCATCGTGTGAGACTCCTGAACCATTAAGGCAAGAGCCTATATCGGTTGGTCCTTCACCTGTAGCAATCAAATGCATAATCATGATTTAGTTAACCTATCAACTCGAAACTTTTCGGCCTCTTCTGCTACATCTAATAAGTATAGGTCCAACATTGCTTCACCTGGTGCTAACACTTCAAGCTTACTATTCGCAGAATTAAGCTCAAAAAATTTAATTGCTTTCGTGTGACCTTGCTTGTTTTTATAAACGAGATGAACCGAATTTTTAGCTAATTCTTCTTCAATGAAATTTAATACAATTGGGCTGTGGGTTGTTACTAAAACTTGTTGCGGAGACTGGGTAAAAGTTTTTACTAACTTTTGAGTTACTTCAGAATTAACTCCATTTTCAATCTCATCAAATTGTTGGAACTTTGAGTTTGACCTTTGACTTGCTAGAATTGTAAGAATACGCAGCATCCCATCATTGATATGCTTTGCATTGGTTATAACGTCAATATGTGAGCCGTCTTCATCGTAAAATCGCTCTGTTAGCAGAAGACTTAACGTACCGTCTAACTCCGTTTTAGTCTCAATTTTTACAACTCGGGGGAAATAGCCATATAAGTTTTTCAAAAGTACATCTTGTGAACTTTTATCCAATTTATGGATATAGCTAATTAAATATTCGCCTGCATTACCAATCTTACCGGCTGATGTAAAACGTCCAGCTCGCATAACCTTAGGTGACAAGAGATCATGGCTATCGACACCAGTCATGAATTTACGTAAAAGAATAGCTTCTTGAGGCAAAGCGGAATCATCTAAAGCCGATAAGATTGAACCTGAGTATTTGAAAATAATCTCAGGAAAATTATATCGTTTGGTTTTCAGCCTTCCTTGATATAGACGTAACAGCTGATGATCATTTAATAAATCAGTTAATGTTTCACTAGTACAAAACCCTTTTTTCCAATTATAAGTCGCTTCCCAACGCAGTTGTTTATCCGAAATATCTATATCAATAATTAAATCAATTGTTTCTCGACTAGGAAAGAAATACGAAGCAACATCTTTTGCCTCCCATCCTCTTTCATTGAGCCAGTAATCTACTTTTCCACTAAACAGAGCGGATACATAGCTAAATAGCTGCAAAACAGAGCTTTTTCCTGCACCGTTTAACCCAATGATACAGTTAAATTTGGAGTCTAATGTTAATTCAAAGTCTACTAACGACTTAAATGCATTTACGCTTATTCGTTTGATCATAGTAACCTCTATTTAATTCTTACTCGATCACCAGCTTTTATAGCGGCTATTAGTTGCTCTCTTAACGCGCATAGATAATCCTCTACTTCGGTAGTGCTTTCGATAAAGTCGCCCGATACTGAGTGTTTCATAACCTCTTTAGGATCAATGGTAAAGGTACGCTTGGCTACTACTGGAACAGGGACAATGGGTTCAGGTATAGACTGCGGTACAGTCTTACCTGCTTTTGCTGCTTCAGCCTGCTGTCTTTCATACTCAATAACACGCTGACGTTGCTCATGTTCAACTTGCTTACGTTGCTGTTCGATAAAGTCATTTAATAACTCATTCGCGCTTTCCTCATAATCTTCAGCTTCCGACTGTTCGCTAAAAATCTGGGGAATAGAGTGGGTCTCCTCGATACGCTCTCGACATAACTGCAGCGGACGCAGCGCTTTGTTTTTGATCTCTGCAGGTGCTGAAGCTTCTGCTAACGCTTGATTGATACGTTCAATACGCTCATCCACCCTAATGAGAGCATGAGCACGCTTATCTTCTACTAAAGCTAAGTTAATCTTATTGACCTGCTCAATCAATGGGCTAATAAGGCGCATTTGACCATAAGGCGCTGGCATGTCATAAATGCGCTTGAGCTCTTGTAGAGCCTTTGATGCTTGCGGCTCTTTTTCAAGCGCGGGCAAGTTGGCCTTAAAGCGCTCATTCAATGCAGCAGAGAGAGATTGCCATATGTGAAACTGACTGTTATAAAAGTCATCGAGGTCTTCAAACTCTTCAACAAACGCTTCTAATGCATTGGCGTCTTGTAAAAATCGCTCAATGAACTCAAAGCTTGACTTTTTTTCTAGTATGCCCGCTACCAATGCCAACCCATCATTAATTTCTGGCTTACCAGGAAAGTGTCCCGTTTGCGATTTTGTGCGAAAAGACTTTAACGCTTCATGCCAGTTTTCTAGTGCTAGTTTTATTAGCTCATACAGCTCTTTTTCACCAGAGCCAGTAAAGGTTTTAGAAAATAGATCTTTCACCAAATTAGAGGCTGTTTTGATCTGACTGCCATTAACCTGACGAATTTTACTAACTCGTATATCACCGCGCCTGCGTACACTGTTAAATGGCTCATACGCTCTATTGAGTGCCAAATCACTACCTTGGAGACTAAACGCAAGCTTGCCTGCCAATCCAAGCCGTGCGACTAATAGCAGTATCTCATTAACAGGCCAGCCATAAGGACGTTTACCAAAATGAGTCACGATATCACTTAAATAAACTGGCTCATTGCGCTCTATTCTGAACGAAACATACTGCTCTACTTCGCGAGTGGCGTCTGGGTTGCACTCATCTGCTTGAAGGTCAAGTCCTAGCTGGGCGGCATTATCTGCTACTAATACTTTCTGTAGCTCAGGCAGCACTTCACCTGGTGTCACATTTAGCAAGTTTAGTTTGGCAAAGGTATTTTCAACGATGTACTTATAGGACTCTTCAACGATAACGCTTGGCGTCATTGATTTTTTGGGCATCTTAGTGCCAATAGCATAAACGCTAGCCTGTGCAAATAACTCCTCAAAACCCACCTTCAAGCGTTTTTCACGCGCCATGTTCTCCATTTGCTTTTCACGTAGCAGGTGCTCTTGCTCTGGTCGCTGCCCTGAGTTTTGTTTTAAGAAACGATCGGTTTTTATAAATACCGTCAGATCATCCCATAAACGCTGATCTTCACCTAGCTTAATCAGTACAGAGCCATTATCTTTTAGACTATGCTCAATACATGCCTGCTCATGAGAGAAGCTATCGTAATGACTATCTAATGGTGATACGACTTTGATAACTAAATCTTCGAGCGTTGTACCATCTTTAGGGTGACCGTTGCAAAATCGGCTGACCAGAAAGTCTTGTTTATTTATAGGATAACGGTAAGTTCGGTTATTCTTAAGAATATCATTAAACACAATATTTGAGAGTTTGTTCGATACCTCAGATATCTCAAAGTCTGTTTGACGAATCTCGTTTTCAATCTCTTTTTCTTCATTAGTCAAAAATATAAATACATCATTGTTACGCGCTATGAGCAGCTGTTTTTCTAACCGGTTTAAACTCTCTTCAATCTGCTTACGTAACTTAATCTTGTCGGCATCGATGCGATCAATTGATAGGGTCACTAGATTATCCAAAGTGCTTTTGACCACATCAACATAACGAATCAAGAATAAAGTCTTTAAGATATTCTGATCAAATTTAGTTAATGACTCTAGCCCACAGGCATTATCAATAGTACGCTTGATTGCTGGCTCTAAGAAACTCTCAACAGGTGCGTAAAAACTATGAAAAGGAATCAGCACATCAAGCTCATTATCCTTCATCTGCTTTGCCGCAGACTGAAACGCATCTAATAAAGAGCGCTCACCCATGGCTAAATGCTTACCACTTGCCCCTTTAACCCTAATAGATTCAAAGACCTTTTGAACCAAGTTATAGTGATAAGGGACAAAGGGATAATTATCTACAAAAGACTGAGTATCGGTATAGCTTTTTAGATCAGCTGTGGTTGTCTTATCAAAGGTCAACTGATTGCGTAAGATATCACCTTTTTCAGTGAATATATCAGTGAGCAACTCATGAGCCTTTTCTGTTTTAGATAACAGACGCTTTTGGATAACCTCAGAGGTGTTTGAACTAGATAACTGTAGACGAGTATTGAAGCGGCCCTGAATCTTGGAGAAGTCTTGACCATCACCTTTACTCATACCACCAATAGCTGCATCAATATCTGCCTGTGATGTGACGACTACCCAAGCACGACCACCACAGTAGGTCCCTAAGTCTTCAGTAATGGTCTGCAGCTTAAGCATCATTTGGGTGTTTTTGCCAATAAACTGCCCCACTTCATCGACCATAAATAATAAATTGCGGTCGCCACTGCTATCTAGATAGTCATTTACCCATTTACAAAAGTTTTGGATATCGAGCGGGAAGTTATTCTCTATCTGTTGTACCCAGTCTTTAGCCGACTCTTTGGACTGTTCGCTGGCATGAGCCAAAGCTTCTGATAGCTCATCACGATAGAAGTCATAGGCATCACGCTCTTCCTCCCATGTAGATGAGGTCAGCTCAGCGAACTTGGCCTTAAACGAATCGTATTGGTTACGCTTATCAAGCTCACGCTCTAAATGCGCAATATGAGGAAAATCAGCACAGTAACCCACACGCTCGTTAAACACTTTTAAGAATACTTTAAGAATGGCATTCTCACGATCTTCAGTATTCGCTCTTGAATCAATATTGAACAAGATAACATCGGTATCTTTGCTAACAGACTTTTTAATATCTGCTAATAAAGCGGTATCTGTAATCTTGTCCTTAAAAAAATCAAAGGCTTGCCGGCCTTCACCATCTTTCTCTACTGACTTATTTTCTAATAAGTATGATAATATTTTTAAAAAATGTGACTTACCAGAGCCAAAGAACCCAGAAATCCAAACTCCAACTTTTCCAGACATAGCAGAACCACTATGATCTACAGAAGGCGCATAAGCGGCAAAAAACGCTCGAAAATGCCTATTAAGCTCTTGCGTTATAACATACTCATCTAGCTCAACATAGATACTGTCGTTGTCCTTTTGCTCAGCTTTGACAACGCCATTGATATCACGAGTCAGCTGCTTTGAAAAAATCTGTTCAATATTCATCTAGTAGGCTCTCTATTTTATTTCTTATCATTGATAAATTTTATTTGCCATTTTCAGACACTAATTTAAAAGCGCGATAGTAGTTTTTGGATTCAATCATGCCAAAAGGATACAGATCTCTCCCGCTATATTCACCAGGGTAAAATAGAACCAATGGTGTACTATCCATAATATCTTGTAATGCACTAAGCAGCTCGTGACCTCTAACCAACGGCCATGCGCTTCCTAAACCTGATAACAGTACAAAATCTAGCTCAGCGGGTTTATATTTATTAGCAATAAATTTAGCTACCTTATCTTGGCTAAGGGGCCCTGCTAGCGTTTTACGTAAACTATCGACGCCAACCTGCTGTTCACGTTGGCAAGCACGTTCAAACAAGCCACGTTCCTCAAGCATATCAATAAGCACGGTAAATATATTTAAATGAACAAAACGATAATCACGCTTATCTAACCTATCAACAACATGCTCAAGATGGTCTCGTACCACCAACTCATGCTTTGCTGGATAATCGAATACCCAAAAACCAATCTCGTTACCCAAACCATCATTTTTTAAGAATTTTGGACTCTCTATGCGTTCAAGAATTAAATCAAGTCGTCTCTTAAGCGCATTCATATTGTGCACTCCATAACTTCGATTAAGTCTTCCCTATCGATGCGTATAAGACATTCTTTTACTTCTGGTAGCAGGTAAACGGGTTGGATCTGACGTTTACGACTATCACTTAGATAGCCACTATCTACTAATGACTTAATCGCATTATTGCCCATTTTATTAATGGTCGACTCAAAGAATTTATTTAGCTCTGGATAGACACGTATCTGTGTGTCATAAAACTCAGTCCAAGCATCAGATGCCAATGCTGGCTTATAGGTTCTGCGCGCTTCAGCAAGGCTTAAGCGCATAAAGTCAGCCACTATAGGAGAATTAATCAGCAATGCCGCCATTAATAGTTGAACATAGGCACGCTCAGTAGACTCAAGCAACGATACTATAAAGTCGTCACCAAGCCCTCCAATACGATGGCGAATCGTTTTTGTATAGCGGCTTGCTGTCTGGGCTGATCTCTTTTGAAGGATGTTTTGCTCAATAACAAGTAATTTCCACTCATCATCAGATAAGTCTTTCAATAGACAATCTGCAATGATTCGCGACTCAGTAATCAGCAAACTTGCTCCGATCAGATCACCAACGTAATCTTTTACATTCATATTTTAGTTACTCGCGATTGGTAGTACGGTCGATCTATTTTAATAACTCTATTCTCTAAAAACGAAAGAAAACCTACTTAGTCATAGCCTAAAGTAAGTACTTAAAATTATTTTCAGCCTATAGTCGCTACTGAAATTCTGCGCGTAGCGTACATCAAACTGCTATTTCATACTAGTTGTAAGAGTGAATAAATCTAAGTCGGAATATTACATAGTAAAAAGCTGCACTAAACGTTATATTTAGTACAGCTCGTATTTCTATACATCTAAAATGAGTATTGAGTACTTTAGTTCACTCTAGCTAAACCTTGCGTATTCTTATTATACTTAAAACAAAAAGGCCCGTCTTGATAGTCGTAGGAATTTCTATAAGCACCAATATTGCCTGAGAAACAAAACCGATCAGATTTTACATTAAAATCAAATTCAATAGTTTCACCTTTATTGTTAATAACTACTGGCTTCCCATAAGAATCACTTGCAGGTGATAGTGCATACTCAAGAGGATGTACGGTCTTTTTAGTAGTATCAATCACTACTAAGCGGTAAGGTTTTTCACCAACAAACCCTGGTTCATTAGTCTCAAAAATATAAATGATCTTATCACTATCAAAATTAGGCTTACGCTCTTTTAGAACCTTAGCGTAACTTTTTAAGCGGCTATCTATGCAAAATTTCTCTTCATCATAATCAAAATTGCATTCAGATACGGTTATACCATACTTCGTAGTCGCCGCATAGGAGGGAGAGGAGAATCCTAAAACTATTATTGAGGTTGCTAGTACTAGCTTCGTCTTGTTGAACATTATGTGTATCCTATTAGCATTTTGAAAAACATCGTTGTTCTTGATGATTGTGGTAGATCTAACAAAACTATATCAATCAATTCATGCTCATAAATATCAAACCGACAAACGGTAGTTATTTTCATTGGTAAATTTTGCTTTTAAAATAACTAGATGTAACTAACTGCTTAATCTTCATGCATTGCAATATGAGTCATATTTAATCAAATAGTTATTATTTTGATTCTAAATATAACTATCTGTATCAATAAGACTAATGTCAGTGATATAGCGTAGTTAAGCCTGATATTTAATCAAACATACAGGTAATTGTTTTATTTTGAGGACTATAGGTTGCTCCTATATCCGTCATTTCACCCCAGTATTCCATAGTACGGGTAGTAAAGTTTGGCCAAATAGACGCCACATCTGCATTTGATGCAAACTTTAAAACATCTTCACCACCTGATGATTCGGCTCTAAATTTAAATATATATCCATCTAATGGTTGATTACGATATTTTATACCGTCTATAAAATCAACGTAATACTCAATATATTCTGGCCCCTCAACCATTTTTACATCCTTGATAATGTCGCGATGCTCTTGCGACCATTGTGATTTAGGCTTTATGAAGTAAGTATAGTTTTTTGATCCTTTGATACTTTCTGATAATGACTGGCCTTTTAAAAGCTCAAAACCTAATTGATCGCCAGTACAAGCGTCTTCCATCCAGCCAAAACGATAGACCATATC